>CAKUBN010000013.1 GCA_934643185.1 uncultured Eubacteriales bacterium | reverse complement strand
TTTGTACTGTACGCTAAAAGAACTGACAAAAATTTCGTCATGGATTTGACAAACTTTCTGTTTTAATTCTTTTTTAGAATTATTATGTATATCGATTTTGATATAATTCATAAAGATGTATGAAAGCTCTCCGCCCAATAGGGGCGCAGACCGAACCATACCTGAAATTAAACTTAATTTTATCAGGGAGGAAATAAAATGCAAAAGCGTATCAGTACCATTCCGTTTACCGATACTCCCGAGCAGCACGAGAAGCTCCTCGCAGCCATCGAGAGCCTCAAGAATGAAAAGGGCGCCGTCATGGCTGCGCTGCACAAGGCGCAGGACATCTACGGTTACCTGCCGATCGAAGTGCAGAAGGAGATCGCACACGGCCTTGACGTATCTCTGGAAGAGGTTTACGGCGTTTCCACGTTCTATTCTCAGTTCTCGCTTACCCCGAAGGGCAAGTACAACATTTCCATCTGCCTTGGCACCGCATGCTATGTTAAGGGCGCAGATAAGGTCCTCGACCGTCTCGTTGCAAAGCTCGGCATCCAGCCGGAGGAATGTACGCCGGACGGCGTGTTCTCGCTCACCGCATGTCGCTGCATCGGCGCCTGCGGCCTTGCACCGGTCCTCACCGTCAACGAAGACGTCTACGGCCGTCTCGTTCCCGAGGACGTGGATAAGATCCTTGCAAAATACACAGCGTAAGCCATGCGCGAGCTTTCGCTGAATGTGATGGACATCGTGCAGAACTCCGTTCGCGCGGGCGCATCGCTCATCACGGTGCAGGTCGCGGAATCGAAAAAGCACGATACCTTAGCCATCACGATAACGGATAACGGCTGCGGCATGAGCGCGGAGCAGGTCAAAAGCGTCATCGACCCGTTTTTCACCACACGAACGACCCGCAAGGTCGGGCTCGGCGTGCCGCTTTTTAAAATGGAAGCGGAAATGACGGGCGGCTCGTTTCAGATCGATTCCGAAGAGGGCCGCGGCACCACGGTCACGGCGGTCTTCCATCCCTCGCATGTCGATATGATCCCCCTCGGGGACATCGCGTCCGTTATCCATCTTTTGATCACCTGCAATCCCGAACTCGATTTCGTCTTCACCCACAGCGTTGACGAAAAAGAAATTTCCCTCGATACCCGCACGCTGCGTGAGCAGCTCGAGGGCGTTCCGTTTACGGAGCCCGCGGTATCCTCGTGGATCCGGGAGTATCTTGCAGAGGCGGAGGAAGAGCTCAAAAGCCCAGAGCTTAAGAGCTCGTAGTATCAATGCGCAAGGCGCAGAAAGGAAAAGCCACATGAAATCATTAGCTGAACTTCAGGCAATTCGAGATAGAGCAAAAATGGCGGTCAACGTCCGCGAAAATTCCGAAGCGAAAACGCGTGTTCTGGTCGGCATGGCTACCTGCGGCATCGCAGCAGGTGCAAGACCGGTCCTCACCACCATCTCGGATGAGATCAACAAGCGCGAGCTGCACGACGTCATGGTCACGCAGACGGGCTGCATCGGCATCTGCCAGTTCGAGCCGATCGTCGAGGTCATCGATGAAGACGGCACCAAGACTACATACGTAAAAATGACACCGGAAAAGGCACTGCGCGTTGTCAACGACCACATCGTCAACGGCAATGTCGTCACGGAATACACCATCGGTGCAAATCAGAAATAAGGAGGTAAAACTATGTTTCGTTCCAATGTTCTGGTCTGCGGCGGTACGGGCTGCACGTCCTCGAACAGCGAAAAGATCATTGAAAAGCTGAAGGAGGAAATCAGCGCCAAAGGTCTGGATCAGGAAGTCAACGTTGTTCGTACCGGCTGCTTCGGCCTGTGCGCACTCGGCCCGATCATGATCGTGTACCCGGAGGGCGCGTTCTATAGCCGCGTCACCCCGGAAGATGTCCCGGAAATCGTTGAGGAGCACCTGCTCAAGGGCCGTATCGTCCGCCGCCTGCTCTACAAAGAGACGGTCGTCGACGAAAACACCACCAAGTCCCTCAACGAGACCACGTTCTACGCAAAGCAGATGCGTGTCGCACTGCGCAACTGCGGCGTCATCAACCCGGAGCAGATCGATGAATACATCGCGCTCGACGGCTATCAGGCCATCGGCAAGATCCTCACGGAGAAGATCCCGCCCCAGCAGGTCATTCAGACCATGCTCGATTCCGGTCTTCGCGGCCGCGGCGGCGCAGGCTTCCCCACCGGTCTTAAGTGGAAATTCGCAGCGGCAAACGATGCCGATCAGAAATATGTATGTTGCAACGCCGACGAAGGCGACCCGGGCGCATTCATGGACCGTTCCATTCTGGAAGGCGACCCGCACAGCGTCATCGAGGCTATGACCATCGCCGGTTACGCCATCGGCGCAACGCAGGGCTACATCTACATCCGTGCAGAGTACCCCATCGCAGTTCATCGTCTCCAGATCGCCATCAACCAGGCGAGAGAGTATGGCCTGCTCGGCAAGAACATCTTCGATTCCGGCTTTGATTTCGACCTTGAGATCCGCCTCGGCGCCGGCGCATTCGTGTGCGGCGAAGAGACCGCGCTCATGACCTCCATTGAAGGCAAGCGCGGCGAGCCGAGATGCCGTCCGCCGTTCCCGGCACTCAGAGGTCTGTTCCAGAAGCCGACCGTTCTGAATAACGTTGAGACGTATGCCAACATCCCGCAGATCTTCCTCAAGGGGCCGCAGTGGTTCCGCAGCATCGGCACAGAGAAGAGCGCGGGCACCAAGGTATTCGCACTCGGCGGCAAGATCAACAACACCGGCCTTGTTGAGGTCCCGATGGGCACCACCCTGCGTGAAGTCGTCGAAGAGATCGGCGGCGGCATCCCGGGCGGCCACAAGTTCAAGGCTGCACAGACCGGCGGTCCTTCCGGCGGCTGCATCCCGGCGTCCCTCATCGATACGCCGATCGATTACGACAGCCTCATCGCCATCGGCTCCATGATGGGCTCCGGCGGCCTCATCGTTATGGATGAGACGACCTGCATGGTCGATATCGCAAAGTTCTTCCTCGAGTTCACCGTCGATGAATCCTGCGGCAAGTGCACCCCGTGCCGTGTCGGCACAAAGCGCCTGCTTGAGATCCTCAACAAGATCACAAGCGGCAAGGGCACGCTCGAAGACATCGATAAGCTCGAAGAGCTCTGCTACTACATTAAGGAAAACTCCCTCTGCGGTCTCGGCCAGACAGCGCCGAACCCGGTTCTTTCCACACTCAAGTATTACCGTGATGAGTACATTGCACACGTCACCGAGCATCGCTGCCCGGCAGGCGCCTGCAAGGCCCTCACGAATTACGTCATCGATGCGGACAAGTGCAAGGGCTGCACGCTCTGCGCACGCAACTGCCCGGTCGGCGCCATCTCCGGCACCGTCCGCGAGCCGCATGTCATCGATACGCAGAAGTGCATCAAGTGCGGCGTCTGCCGTGAAAAGTGCAAGTTCGGCGCCATCGAAAAGAAGTAAGGAAGGAAGTTGAGAATAGCATGGATATGGTAAATATTAAGATCAACGGCATGTCCTATGAGGTCGCTGCCGGCAGCACGATCCTCGAAGCCGCAAGAGAAGCCGGAATCGACATTCCCACCCTTTGCTTCTTGAAGGACGTCAACCAGATCGGCGCATGCCGTATGTGCATGGTCGAAGTCAAGGGCGCAAGATCGCTTGTTGCCGCCTGCGTGTACCCGGTAAACGAGGGCATGGAGGTCTTCACCAATACGCCGAAGGTTCAGAAATCCAGAAAAATGACACTGGAGCTCTTGCTCTCCGTGCATGACCGCAAATGTCTCTCCTGTAAGAGAAGCGGCACCTGCGAGCTGCAGAAGCTCTGCAACGATATGGGCATCGACAGCGAAAACCGCTATGAAGGCGCGGTTCCCGCCGGCAAGAAGGATTACAGCACGCTGCACCTTGAAAGAGATAACGCAAAGTGCATCCTGTGCCGCCGCTGCGTGGCAGCCTGCCAGCAGCAGCACGTCGCCGTCATCGGCGCAAACAACCGCGGTTTCGATACCGAGATCGGCTGCGCATTTGAGATGCCGCTCAGCGAAGTGGCCTGCGTTTCCTGCGGCCAGTGCATCGTCTCCTGCCCGACCGGCGCTTTGACCGAGAAGGACAACACGCAGGACGTCATCGATGCCATCAACGATCCCGAAAAGATCGTCGTCGTGCAGACGGCTCCGGCTGTGCGCGCAGCGCTCGGCGAAGAGTTTGGCATGCCGATCGGCACGAACGTAGAAGGCAAGATGGTCGCAGCTCTGCGCCGCCTTGGCTTCGATAAGGTCTACGATACCGATTTCGGTGCCGATATGACCATCATGGAAGAAGCGAACGAGTTCATTGACCGCGTGAAGAACGGCGGCAAGCTGCCGATCATCACCTCCTGCTCTCCGGGCTGGGTCAAGTTCTGCGAGCACTACTTCCCGAACCTCACAGAAAACCTCTCCACCTGCAAGTCCCCGCAGCAGATGACCGGTGCGCTCATCAAAACGTGGTTTGCAGAAAGAGAAGGCATCGACCCGAACAACATCGTCTCCGTTTCCGTCATGCCGTGCGTCGCGAAGAAATTCGAGATCAACCGTGACGATGAAGACGCAGCCGGTGTGCCGGATGTCGATATCTCCATCACCACCCGCGAGCTTGCCCGCATGATCAAGATGGCACAGCTCAACTTCGCAAGACTGCCGGAAGAGGATTTCGACCCGGTCATGGGCGTTTCCACCGGTGCAGCCACCATCTTCGGCGCAACGGGCGGCGTTCTGGAAGCAGCGCTCCGTACCGCAGCCGATGTGCTTGAGGGCGTCGACCACGACAACATCGAGTATAAAGAGATCCGCGGCACGAAGGGCTTCAAGGAAGCTGTCTACAAGGTCGCCGGCATGGATGTCAAGGTCGCTGTCGTCAGCGGTCTGAACAACGCGAACGAGCTGCTCAAGAAGATCGAAAGCGGCGAAGCCGACTACCACATTGTGGAAGTCATGTGCTGCCCGGGCGGCTGCGTAAACGGCGGCGGCCAGCCGATCCAGCCGTCTACGGTCCGCAGCTTCACGGACATCAAGGCCCTGCGCGCAAAAGCCCTCTACGATGAGGACGAGGCCAAGACGCTCAGAAAGAGCCACCTGAACCCCGTCGTCAAGGAGTGCTACGCCTGGATGGGCGGCGAGCCCGGCTGCCATAAGGCACACGAGCTGCTGCATACCTCTTACGTGAAGAGAGATCGTTTCTAATTATTAAAATTTAAGGTGTTTAAAGAGCCACTGCGAGCGATCACAGTGGCTCTTTTGTATGTAAAAATGCAGCACCGCCGTAAAGCACCGCGCCGCACAAATAAAGTCTTTGTCCAACTTTCTTCGAGAAAGTTGGTGGGGTCTCGGGGTAAAGCCCCAAGTCGCTTTCTGCAGAAAGCGAAAACCTTTTGCCTACCCAAGAATCAGGAGGATAGGGTGAATAGTCCAGTGGACTATTCACCCGCAAGGGACCCAATTAGGGGGTCCCTTGAAGGACTTGCAAAAAGCAAGTCCTTAGAAAACCGCCGCACCCACATTTTCCCCCGTGGGTGCGGCGTTATTTTATGCCTGCGTATATGAAAAAAGAGCGGCGCAAAGCCGCTCTTTCAGGGAACCCATGCAACTGGGTTCCCTACGATTTGAACGTCCCCCGGACGTTCAAATCTACCTTCCTAGTTTTTCGTTAGGCAAAAAGTGTTTCGCGCTCTGCGGAGCGCGCCTCAGGGTTTCACCCCGAGACCCCATAAACTTTCTCGAAGAAAGTTTAACCAAAGACTTTTAGCCACACTTACACGTTACTGCTGTGTGATTTTTTCCAACAGCCCGCAAATATCCATGGCGGCGTTCTGGTTGACAACTTCCCGCTGCCGTTTCCGCATCACTTCCGCGTTCCCCGGCTCCAAAAGCTTCTCCACCGCCGCCAAAAGCTCCGTTTCCGCGTTTTCCACCTTTATGGCGATGCCCTCTTTGGCGAAAAACGCTGCGTTGCGGCTTTCGCACCCCGGTATCGGCGAAATGTGCACCAGCGGCACGCCCGCCGCGGCACTTTCCGTCGACGAAAGCCCGCCCGGCTTCGAGATAAACACGTCGCTCGCCTTCAGATACAGCGCCATTTTGTCCGTGCTGTGCATCGGCGTGATCTGCCCATTCTCCGCAAATTCCGCCACCACGCTGTCAAACAGCGCCGCATTGCTGCCGCACAAAATGTTGAGGTCGCAGTCTGCGTTCTTTTCCAAATACGGCAGCAGCGCCCGCACCGCGCTCACAATGGAGCCCGCGCCCATGCTTCCGCCGGAAAGCAGCAGCGTGCGCCGGTCTTTCGGTAAGTTAAGCGCTTCCCGCGCGCTTTCTTTCGTGATCGTATCATCGGAAAAATCCAGCCGAACCGGTATGCCCAGCGGCCGCAGCTTTTCCACAGGAATTCCCCGCCCGGTGAAATCCTCGTTCAAAAGCGGGGAGGGTGTCACGTACAAGTCGCAGTCGGATTCCTCCGTGAACGGAATGCACGTGTAGTCCGTCGCAATAAACACAAACGGCGGCGTTTCCATGCCGTTTAGCCGCATGTGCGTCAAAATTTCCGCCGGGTACAAATGCGTGCAGACGATCATGTCCGTCTTGTGTTCCGCAAGGTATTTTTGCATGTGCGGGGCCATTTTGCCGTTGATGTGGTACACCGGCGAGCGCCCCGGCAGCCTGCGGTACGCGTTGCCAAGGTCATACACCGCGCCAAACAGCTTTGGGCTCTTCTGCACCAGCTTCACGTAGGTCTGGCCTACTTTATTTGCAAGCTCCTCGCTCACCAGCGTGTACGGGTCCATGCGCACGGCGTGGTGCCCGCGTCTCGTCAGCGCCTCAAAAACCGCCTGCGCTGCCGTGTTGTGCCCGCCGCCCGTGCTGCAGGATAAAATCAGTGCTTCCATGCAAATTTCACCTCAAAATGTTCTTTTTCCTCGGCGCTCATAAAGAGCTTTGCGAGCACGGAAGCCGCAATCAGCAAAAATCCGAAGACAATATAGCGGTTCGGCTCCAGCCAAACCGTCAAAAGCGCGGCCAAAATGTACGTTGCCACCGTGCGGTAGTAGTTCGGGTTGATCTTGATCACGCACGAAAAGAAAATGAAGGTCCCGCCAAAACCAAAAGCGGAATGCCATGCGGCAGCAGCCCCAAAAAGCACCCAAACGTCGCCGCAATGCCCTTGCCGCCGTGCTTGATGTCATAAAACGGCAGAATATGTCCGAGGATCGGCGCCGCCATCACAAAAGAGAGCATCAGCGGGTTCTCGGGCAAACGTCCGCTGCGGTACAAAAACACCGGCAAAAAGCCTTTTAAAAGGTCGCCGCACAGCGTGAACACGCCGCACCAAAATCCGCCGTATGTAAATGCGTTCATCGTGCCCGGGTTTTTGTCCGGGCTTTCCGCTGTGATGTCCGTCTTTTTAAAGAGCAGCCCGCCAAGCCGCGCAAACAAAATGCTGCCCAGCAGATACCCGAATAAAATATATAAAGCGTCGCGCACTTCCATGTTTTTCACACGCCCCTCAAAATTTCGCGCCACAAAAAGTTCACAATTTTACAGAAGTTCTCATCTTGACATTCCTTCTTAAAGTTATTATAATATGAACCATTGACAGTTGTCAATTTGACATTTGTCCAAGTTGAGCAAAAATATGGACGAAATAGGAGGAAATGTCCATGTATCAGGGGAAAAATCCAACCGCCTTGCAGTCGCAGAACCTCATCACAGAGGCGCTTTTGTCGCTGATGGAGGAAGAGCCGTTTCAAAAAATCACCATAAAGGCCGTTTGCGCCCGCGCCGGTGTTTCCCGCCAGACGTTTTACTCGCTGTTTGAAAATAAAGAAGAGGTCATCGGCCGCCGGCTCGACCAGCTTTTTGAGGAATACCGCAAGCGCTTCCTCGAAGAAAAGCGCAGCTACATCATCCATGACCTGTGCGATTCCATCGTCACAAGCTTTGTAGAGCAAAAAAAGCTTTTAAAGCTCCTTGTCGATAATCACCTCGATACGCTCGCGCGCGAAAAAGCCGAGGCGTATCTGCTGCACCTCGAAAGCATTTTCCACGTCTATGATGTCGAAGACCGCGAGTACGCCATCGCGTTTCTCTCGGGCGCCATCATCAGCACCATAGTTTACGCCATCCGCAAGGATGATTTTGCAGACAGCAAGCGCATCGCGAACCTCGTGCATAAGATCATCACCGGCCGCTATTTTTCCGCATAAATATAAAGCAAAAACCGCTTGAAGCTTTTCGGCAGCATTCCGAAAGCTCCAAGCGGTCTTATTTTTTTACAAATTACTTGTGGTAGAGGTTGTTGTCCTCGTACGTCGCCTCGCACGTCACGTTAATGCCAAGGCGCTTGAACACGCTGTCGTCCACCGTGCCGAGGATCACACTGGAGTGCAGGTCGCACCCGCGCAGCTCGTCCAGCTTCTGCATGGCGCGCATCGCGTTTTCGTCGGTCGCCGCACTGATGGCGAGCGCCACCAACATCTCATCGGTGTGCAAGCGCGGGTTTCGGCTCTGCATGTAGTCGGTTTTCAGCGTCTGAATAGGCGCAATGACCGTCGGCGAGATGAGCTTCACCTCGTGCGGAATGCCTGCAAGCATCTTCAAAGCGTTCAGTGTCAACGCAGAGGAAGCACCCAGCAATTCCGATGTGCGCCCCGTCACAATCGTGCCGTCCGGCAGCTCTAAAGCTGCCGCGGGCTGTCCTGTCGCTTCCGCGCGCTTCAATGCTGCGGGCACGACCGGGCGGTTCTCCGGCTCCAACTTCAGCTGGCGCATCAGGTTCTCGATTTTCTGTAATTCCGCTTCGGAAGCAAGACCTTGGCGCACAAGGCACGCCGTCTTAAAATAGCGGCGAATAATCTCCTGCTTCGAGGCTTCGCGGCACACTTCATCATCGACGATGGACAGACCCGCCATGTTCACGCCCATGTCCGTCGGGCTCGCGTACGGGCACTCGCCGTAAATCTGCTCAAACATCGCGCGCAGCACGGGGTAGATTTCAATGTCGCGGTTGTAGTTTACAGTTGTCTCACCGTACGCCTCAAGGTGGAACGGGTCGATCATGTTCATATCATTCAGGTCAGCCGTCGCCGCTTCATAGGCAAGGTTCACCGGGTGCTTTAAGGGAAGGTTCCAAATGGGGAAGGTCTCAAACTTCGCGTAGCCCGCCTTAATGCCGCGCTTGTGCTCGTGGTAAAGCTGCGAAAGGCAGGTTGCCATTTTGCCGCTGCCCGGGCCCGGCGCCGTCACCACAACAAGGGAGCGCGTCGTCTCAATGTAATCGTTGCGGCCGTAGCCCTCGTCGCTTACGATGAGCTTCACGTCGGAGGGGTACCCCGGAATGCGGTACTGGCGGTAGACCTTCAGCCCCAGTGTCTTCATGCGCTGCTCAAAAATCGCCGCGGAGGGCTGGTCTGCGTACTGCGTCAGCGTGATGCTGCCCACGTATAAGCCGAAGCCGCGAAAAATATCAATCAAACGGATGACATCTGTGTCATACGTAATGCCAAGGTCGCTGCGGCGCTTGTTTTTCTCAATGTCGTTCGCGTTGATCGCAATGACAATCTCCGCCTGGTCTTTCAGCGCCAAAAGCATCTTGATCTTGTTGTCCGGTTCAAAGCCCGGCAGCACGCGTGAAGCGTGGAAATCGTCAAACAGCTTGCCACCGAATTCCAGATACAGCTTGCCGCCGAACTGGTCAATGCGTTCACGAATACGCGCAGACTGCAGCTCGATATACTTCTGACTGTCAAAACCGATTTTCTTCATGGTCATTCCCCTTCCTTAATTCATACGTCTTATGCGTCCTAAAATAAGCCCCTTTAGGGTGCATATGAAAAGCCGTAAACTTGTTTTACGATACACCCCGAATACAGTAAAAAAGCGGGCGTTCGGTATCTGCCCGCGAAAAATCTGTTTTTAGTATAGCAAAAAACGCGTTTTTTTTCAATAGCAAATCTTGGTTTGCGCCGCCTAATTTCGACTCTCTTCCGCGCGAGATATTGTCAGTATCTTCAAAAAGTGGTATACTGTTTATTAAATCGAAGTTTAATTTTAACGGCGGTACAGGGAGACACTTTTCATGAGCGAGCAGAAGCGAAACACAACGAAAAACCAAATATGCCTTGGGCTTTTGGCGCATGTCGATGCCGGCAAGACCACACTTTCGGAAGCGATGCTGTATGAAGGTGGGCAGCTGCGTCGTCTCGGGCGCGTCGATCATCAGGACGCATTTCTCGATACCGACGTGCAGGAGCGCGAGCGCGGCATCACCATTTTCTCAAAGCAGGCCGTTCTGCCGCTCGAACATACCGAGTTCACTTTGCTCGATACCCCCGGCCACGTCGATTTTTCCAGTGAGATGGAGCGCACGCTGCAGGTGCTCGATTACGCCGTGCTCGTCATCAGCGGCACCGACGGCGTGCAGAGCCACACGCGCACCTTATGGCGGCTTTTAGAGCGGTACAGCGTCCCCACATTCCTTTTTATCAACAAAATGGACCTCGACGGTGCAGAACACGACAAGGTCTTAGCCGAGCTGCAAAAGCTCAGTACTGGCTGTGTCGATTTCACCGCGCCTGAGGCGGAGCGCAGCGAGAACATCGCCGTCTGCGACGAAGACACGCTCGCCCACTACCTCGAAACGGGCGAGGTCACATGTCAAAAGATCAAACGCCTTATCCAAAACCGCAAGCTTTTCCCGTGCTGGTTCGGCTCGGCCCTGAAATTAGACGGCGTAAAAGACCTTTTAAACGGCCTTGAAACCTACACCGAAATGCCCGCATACCCAAAAGCTTTCGGCGCGAAGGTCTTTAAGATCGCGCATGATAATCAGGGCGCGCGGCTCACCTATTTAAAGGTCACGGGCGGCACCCTGCCTGTTAAAATGGTGCTCAAGGGCGGCGTGGGCGAAAACGCATGGGCGGAAAAAGCCGACCAGCTCCGCGTGTATTCCGGCGGCAAATTCCGCCTTGCGGAGGAAGTCACCGCGGGCGGCGTCTGCGCCGTAACGGGCCTCACGCACACGTACCCCGGGCAGGGCCTCGGCGAAGAGGAAGACACCCCCGCGCCGGTGCTTGAAAGCTTTTTAACGTATCAGGTCTTCCTGCCGGACGGCATGGAGCCGCACACCGCCGTGCGCTGCCTGCGCGTTTTGGAGGAGGAAGACCCGCAGCTCCACGTCGTGTGGAACGAGCAATTACACGAGATCCATGTGCAGATCATGGGCGCGGTGCAGCTCGAAGTTCTGCAGCGCGTCTTAAAAGAGCGTTTTAACATGGAGGTCACGTTCGGCACGGGCAGCATCGTCTATCGTGAGACGATCGAAGAACCCGTAGAAGGCATGGGCCATTTTGAGCCCCTGCGCCACTATGCCGAGGTGCACCTGCTCTTAGAGCCCGGCGAGCGCGGCAGCGGCATGCGCTTTGGCACCGCGTGCAGTCTGGATGTGCTCGACCGCAACTGGCAGAATCTCATCTTGACGCACCTTGAGGAGCGCAGCTACCCCGGTGTGCTGACCGGATCGCCTATCACCGATATGAAGATCACGCTGCTCATCGGCCGCGCGCATTTAAAGCACACCGAGGGCGGCGATTTCCGCCAGGCCACGTACCGCGCCGTGCGCCACGGCTTATTGCAGGCGAAAAGCGTGCTCCTTGAGCCGTGGTACGATTTTCGCTTAGAGGTGCCGCAAGCGCAGGTCGGCCGCGCCATTTCGGACATGCAGCGCCTTTGCGCAGAGTTCGAGCCGCCGCAGACCGAGGGCGAAAACGCCGTCATCACGGGTTCCGCGCCCGTCTCCGAAATGCAGGGCTACACCTTGGAGGTCGCGTCCTACACGCGTGGGCTCGGCAGCCTCATCTGCATGCCGAAGGGCTACCTGCCGTGCCACAACGCCGAAGAGGTCATCGCGCAGATCGGCTACGACGCCGAGCACGATTTGGAGAACACCGGCGATTCCGTTTTCTGCTCGCACGGCTCCGGCTTCGTCGTCCCGTGGCGCGAGGCCGCGTCTCACATGCACCTCGAAAGCGGTTGGAAGCCCGCAAAGCCGGAAATGGAATCTACCGAAACCGAAGCTCCCGTGCGCGCCGCCGCCCAGCTGCCGCCCGTCTTCGACGATGAGCTGCGCGCCATTTTCGAGCGCACCTACGGCCCCATCCGCCGCCGCGATCTGCAGCCGCAAAGCGCTGTCCGCGCCGCCGAAAGCAGCGGCAAGGGGGAGTGGAAGGTGCCGGAAAAGGTCTTCGAGCCCGAGTATCTCCTCATCGACGGCTACAACATTCTCTTTGCATGGGACGATCTAAACAAGGTCGCCGAAAAGGATATCGACACCGCTCGACAGATTTTAATGGATAAAATTTGCAATTATCAGAGCTTCAGCCGCAGCACATGCATCCTCGTGTTCGATGCCTACCGCGTCCCGCGTGACGTGGAGGACGTTATCCGTTACCACAACATTTCCGTGGTGTTCACAAAGCAGGCGGAAACGGCAGATACCTACATCGAGCGCGCCACGTTCGAGATCGGCAAAAAGCACCGTGTGCGCGTCGCCACGTCCGACGGCGCAGAGCAGATGATCGTGCTTGGCCACGGTGCACGCCGCGTTACCGCCTCCGAATTCAAGGTGGAGGTCGATGAAGCGAACAAGCGCATGCGCGAGGTCATCGCCGATTGGAACGAAAAAGAAAGCGCCCGCCACGCGCATAAGCCTTTTAAAAACCTAACGAATCAAACGCAGAACGATCTGCGTGCATTGAATAAAAACAACAAAACACAAAGAAAGGAAGCCCAAAAATGAAAGTCTTGATCTTAAACGGCAGCCCGAAGGCAAACGGCAACACTGCCCTTGCTCTGCACGAAATGGTGGAAATTTTTAATGCAGAAGGCATCGAGACCGAAATCGTTCACGTCGGCAACAAAGACATCCGCGGGTGCGTGGCATGTGGACAATGTTCCAAGCTCGGGCACTGCGTTTTTAACGATCTCGTCAACGAAGTCGCGCCGAAATTTGCTGAAGCAGACGGCCTTGTCGTCGCAAGCCCGGTGTATTACGCCTCCGCAAACGCCACGCTCGTTGCGTTTTTGACCCGCCTGTTTTACAGCACGCCGTTTGATAAAACTATGAAGGTCGGCGCCGCCGTTGTGGCAGCCCGCCGCGGCGGCCTTTCCGCAACATTCGACGAACTCAATAAATTCTTTACGATCTCCGGTATGCCCGTCGTGTCCAGTCAGTACTGGAACAGCATCCACGGCAGAGCGCCCGGCGAGGCGAAAGACGACCTCGAAGGCCGCCAGACCATGCGCACCCTGGCAAGAAATATGACTTTCCTGATGAAGAGCATCGCGCTCGGCAAGGAAAAATTCGGTCTGCCGGAAAAGGAACAGCGCGTCGGAACGAACTTTATTCGGTAATAAATGCACCTAAAAGGGCGGAGAAATGCATGGAAAGCCCCCCAAGCGTTTCTCCGCTCTTTTTCTGCAAAATTCACTTAAAATATAAAATTTTCCATATTAAATGCAAAATCTATTGACAAATGCAATATTACTTGCTATACTAGTATCTGTAAAAGACTACCCATCAGCGAAACGCAGAAAGTGAGCGGATTCCCATGCAGCAGTCTTCCGAGGGCATAACGAAGGCCTAAAATCGCAAAATTGTTGGATTTTTGCCTTGCAGAAAGTGCCCTTTTATCGTTCAAAACACGGCTTGAACGGTAACGAACCGTTCAGTTTACGGGCATTTTGCGCCCATTTTGAAAGGAAGATTTGCTTTATGAAAAAACTCGCACTGGTTTTAGCGCTCATTTTAGTTCTCACTTTTGTCGGCTGTTCGTCCGGCGCGGTGGTCAAGGAAACGGATGCGTTTCGTTTCGACCCCAAAACCGGCTACACCTGCACGGCGGTTCCGCTTGGCAGCAGCGCGGCAGAGTTTGAAAAGGACATTGGCTCCCTGATGGTGCTCAGCGAGCAGGGGCCTGTCAATGCACCGTTCCCGTACAAAACCTGCATGACGAATGACGCTGTGCAGCTTGCGGATTGTCTCGGCAAATGCGAAGTGCAGTTCGATGAAAACGACAGACTGTTTTCGGTGACGTTCATCGAGTATTTGGCGCGCGACACCGCCGCTGAGCACTTTGAAGCGACCCGTCGGCGCTTTACAGAGACATTCGGCGAGCCGGTTCGCTCGGAAGATAACGGCCTCGGCACGCAGTATTTGGAATGGCAAGACAAAAAGAGCGGCACGGCGCTGGGAATTACGTACTCTGACCTTGGCACCAGTGACCCGTCTTTGTTGATCGGCGTGTTCGAGAAGTCCCGCTATGTTGACCTCGGCATAGGCGAATGGGAAGCCTAACGGGTGTTAAGTAGGACAAAACACAAGATTTAATTTATAAGTAAGCAAACCCCGCAGCTACGGCAAAAAGCCGATAACTGCGGGGTTATTATATGGTTAACGTATTAAATAACGATAAAAAATGATAGCAAAAATCTCCCTCGGCGCGGTGCCGGGGGAGATTTCTATAGTTTGAATTTAGAGCGAGATCAAATTAGAGGATGATGCTCTTGCCGGTCATTTCTTCCGGCTGCGGCAGATCCATGATCTTCAGCATGGTGGGCGCGATGTCCGCAAGGACGCCGCCCTCACGCAGCTCGCACGGATAACCGACGACGCAGAACGGGACCGGGTTCGTGGTGTGCGCGGTGAACGGCTCGCCGTCGTCATCGACCATCTTATCGGCATTGCCGTGGTCGGCGGTGATGAGCAGCACGCCGCCCATTTCGTCGATGGCTGCTGCAACCTTGCCAACGCAGGTATCGACAGCCTCAACGGCAGCCTTTGCAGCCTCAAACACGCCGGTGTGGCCGACCATGTCGCAGTTTGCAAAGTTCAGAATGATCATATCGTACTTGCCGGACTTGACGGCCTCGACCATCTTATCCGTGACCTCGTAAGCGCTCATTTCCGGCTGGAGGTCATACGTTGCGACCTTCGGGGACTTGACAAGGATGCGGTCCTCGCCCGGGTACTGCTTCTCAACGCCGCCGTTGAAGAAGAACGTGACATGCGCGTACTTCTCGGTCTCGGCGATACGGAGCTGCTTGAGGCCTTTATCGGAGACATACTCGCCGAGGGTGTTCTTCAGGCTCTGCGGCTTGAAGGCGATCTCGACGTTCGGCATCGTGGCGTCATACTGCGTCATGCAGACGTAGGTGAGCGGGAAGAAGCCGTTCTTGCGGGTGAAGCCGGTGAAATCCGGGTCGACGAACGTGCGGGTGATCTCTCTTGCACGGTCCGGGCGGAAGTTGAAGAACACAACGGAATCGCCGGATGCGACCGGAGCGCCGCCCTTGATGACGCACGGCACGACGAACTCGTCCGTAACTTCGTTTTCATAGGACTTGGAAACCGCGCAGACCGGGCACTCGAACTCTTCGCCCTCGCGGCAAACCATGGCGTTGTAAGCCTTTTCTACGCGCTCCCAGCGGTTGTCGCGGTCCATAGCGTAGTAGCGGCCCATAACGGTTGCGACCTTGCCGACGCCGATCTCCTTCATCTTCTCCATGAGCTCCTTGACGAAGTCCTTGCCGGAGGAAGGCGGAACGTCGCGGCCGTCGAGCAGGGCATGAACATAGACGTTTTCAACGCCCATCTTCTTGGCCATTTCCAGCAGGCCGTAGAGGTGCTGGTTGTGGCTGTGCACGCCGCCGTTGGAAAGCAGGCCGATGAGGTGCAGTGCGGTGCCGTTTTCTTTTGCGTTATTCATGGCGTGTACGAGCGCTTCGTTCTCAAAGAAAGAACCGTCCTGCACAGCCTTTGTGATGCGGGTGAGCTCCTGGTAAACGATGCGGCCTGCGCCGATGTTGGTGTGGCCGACTTCGCTGTTGCCCATCTGGCCGTCCGGCAGACCGACGTCCATGCCGGAAGCGCCGATCTTCGTGATCGGGTTTTCAGAGAACAGCTTATCGAGGTTCGGTCTCTTGGCGGCGGCAATCGCGTTGCCCTCCGTCTTAGCAATGCCGAAACCGTCCAGGATCATGAGTACAACAGGTCTTTTCATAGTGGAGATGCCTTTCCTTTCAACTGGAAAAAATTCAACTGGAAAAAATCTTTCGGTCGAAAAATCAGCCCTTGGTGGCTGCGTCTACGATGGCTGCGAAATCGTTCGGCTTAAGGGAAGCGCCGCCGATGAGGCCGCCGTCAACGTCCGGCTGTGCAAGGAGCTCAGCTGCGTTGCCCGCGTTCATGGAGCCGCCGTACTGAATGGTGATGCCTTCTGCAGCCTTTTCGCCGTAGAGAGACTTGATGGTTGCACGGATGACAGCGCAAACTTCATTTGCCTGCTCTGCCGTAGCGGTCTTGCCGGTGCCGATCGCCCAAACCGGCTCGTAAGCGATGATGATGCGCTTAAGCTCTTCTTCGGTTACGCCGCCGAGTGCGATCTTTGTCTGCATGGCAACGAGCTCATCGGTGATGCCCTGCTCGCGCTGCTCGAGGTACTCGCCTACGCAAACGATGACGGTGAGGCCTGCGTCAAGCGCAGCTCTTGTTCTCTTCTGAACCGTAACGTCGGTATCGCCGAAGTAGGTTCTTCTCTCGCTGTGGCCGGTGATGACGTACTCAACGCCGCAAGCCTTCAGCATTTCTGCGGAAATCTCGCCGGTGAAAGCGCCGCTTACCGCCCAGTGGCAGTTCTCTGCGCCAATCTTGATGTTGGTGCCCTTAGCCGCCTCAATAGCGGTTGCGATGTCTACATACGGCACGCAAGCGACAACGTCGCAGCCTGCGTCCTTAACGAGCGGAGCAATGGCGGTGATGAGTTCCTTTGCCTCCGCAGGGGTTTTGTTCATTTTCCAGTTGCCGGCGATAACAGCCTTTCTAACAGCCTTGTTCATGATTTTCTATTCCTTTCCGTCGGTTAAAAACCGTTTTTATTGAGACAACAATACGGGAGCAGAGACAAGCTCCGCTCCCGTTCATGCTTTTAATTATTTCTCGTTGAGGCAAGCAATGCCGGGGAGCTCAAGACCCTCGAGGAATTCGAGAGAAGCGCCGCCGCCCGTGGAGATGTGCGTCATCTTATCCGCGAAGCCGAGCTTCTCAACAGCCGCAGCGGAGTCGCCGCCGCCGATAATGGAGATTGCGTTGCTGTCTGCAACTGCCTTTGCAACCGCGATGGTGCCGTTTGCGAAGTTTTCCCACTCGGAAACGCCCATCGGGCCGTTCCAAACAACGGTGCCTGCGTTCTTCACGGCGTTTGCGAACAGCTCACGGCTCTTCGGGCCGATATCGAGACCCATCCAGCCTTCCGGAATGTCGTCGGAATCGACGATCTTCCACTCGGAGTCTGCACTGTACTCGGTTGCAACAACGTTATCGACCGGGATGAGGAAGTTGATGCCCTTAGCCTTCGCCTTGTCCATCATTTCCTTAGCGAGCTCAACCTTGTCGTCCTCGCAGATGGAGGTGCCAATCTCGTGACCGAGAGCCTTGAAGAAGGTGTAAGCCATGCCGCCGCCGATGATGAGTGTGTCGACCTTTTCAATCAGGTTGTTGATGACGCCGATCTTATCGGAAACCTTAGCACCGCCGAGGATTGCAACGAACGGACGCTTCGGGTTCTCGAGCGCGCCGCCCATGATGGAAATCTCCTTCTGGATGAGGTAGCCGCAGACAGCCGGGAGGTAATCTGCAACGCCTGCTGTGGAAGCATGTGCACGGTGTGCGGTGCCGAATGCATCGTTGACATAGATCTCAGCCATGGAAGCGAGTGCCTTAGCGAAATCCGGGTCGTTCTTTGTCTCTTCTGCGTGGAAGCGAACGTTCTCGAGCATGAGGACTTCGCCGTCCTTCAGAGCTGCAGCCTTAGCCTTAGCGTCCGGGCCTACAACGTCTTTTGCCATGATGACTTCCTTGCCGAGGAGCTTGGAGAGCTCTGCTGCGACCGGAGCCAGGGAGAACTTCTTCACGTCGCCCTTAGCAGCTTCCAGAGCCTTAGCGGTTGCTTCAGCCTGCTCTGCTTCCGGCATAGCGTCGATCTTCTTCTTCTCCTTCTTGTCGAGCTTTACAACGTCGTTGAAGATGTTGTGCGGGCGACCCATGTGGGAGCAGAGGATGACCTTTGCGTTGTGGTCTACGAGATACTTAACGGTGGGCAGCGCACCGACGATGCGCTTTGTGTCCGTGATGACACCGTCCTTCATCGGGACGTTGAAATCGCAGCGGACAAGAACGTGCTTACCGGCAACGTCGATGTCTTCTACGGTTTTCTTGTTGAGGTAGTTCATTTTCGTACACTCCTTTAAGAAATATATTGAGTTACGGTTATACGTTTGGTTGGCGGACAGCACCGCCTACGGAATTTATTTTATACCAAACGGAAGATGATTTCAAGAGATAACGCGCAAATTGCACATTTTTTGGCGCAAATTTTTCATTTTTGCGTTTTTGTACGGGTTTTATTTCGCGCCGTTTGCGTCTGCCGCGTCCCAGTCGTAGCCGCGCAGGCGGCCGGCCTCGGAAAGCGCGGGGAAATCCCACTGGCGTAAGACCTCATAAACGCCGATGGCGATGCTGTTCGAGAGGTTGAGGCTTCTCGCTTCCGAGATCATCGGGATGCGCACACAGCGGTCTTTGTTTTTAAAAAGCAGGTCTTCCGGCAGGCCGGCGGTCTCTTTGCCGAAGAAGAGGTAGCAGTTATCGGGATAGTGTATATCCGTGTGCTTATGGACGGATTTTGTGGAGAAAAAGAAAAATTCGCCGCTGTTTTTTGCAAAAAACTCGTCGAGCGAGTCATAATAGGTGATGTCGAGCAAATGCCAGTAATCGAGACCGGCGCGTTTTAGCTTTTTGTCGTCGATCTTAAAGCCCATGGGGCCCACAAGGTGCAGCCTTGCGCCCGTGGCGGCGCAGGTGCGCGCGACGTTGCCGGCGTTTTGGGGGATCTCCGGCTCGACCATAACGATATTCAAAACCATTGCTGTCAAAGTCCTTTCGGGAAGAATGATGTATGTTTTTGTAAAAAGGGGGAAACTAAACGTGACGGCTGTTTTGTATGTTTTAAAAGCCGCAATCTGGATCTGGAGGTTTGATGCCATGTATAAGCAGAGCATGAACGTTGTGAAGGGCGTGGGTCTCGGCATTGCCGCAGGCGCTGCCGTGGCTGCCGTTTCGTCCGCGATGATGAACGGCGGGAAGAAATCCGCCAAGGCGCGCACAAAAGAGATGCGCCGCAGCACCGCCAAGGCCGTGCACACGGTGGGGCAGCTCATTGACGGCGTAGAGAACATGTTGAAGTAATTACCCGCGGTCGCAGTGGCAGCCCAAAACGCCGCTGTGGCCGAATACATAGATGTTGCATGGCGTGCGGCGCTCGCCGGCGGCTGCGGCGCATTTGAGCGTCAGGGAGCCGGAAGCGGGCTGCTCGTAGCACCGTTGCAGCCGGTTGCAGCACCCGCCCGCGATGTCGCGCCAGCGGCATGCCCCGGCGTTTGTGCAGTGCTTGATGCACTCCATATCGATGTAGCGCTGGGAAATTTCGCCGCCCGCGTGGTAATCACCGTTGGAGATGAGCAGGTGCGCAACGGCGAGGTCGCCGATAACGTTTGAAAAGTGGCTTTCTGTGCCGTGGTGCGGCGCTTTGACGATATAGTAGCCGTCAAACAGCTTCCCGGAGATGCGGCGCAGCACTTCATCGGACACGTCGCCGGTCATTAGAATATCGAGGTTCGACGGGCCGCGGCTTCGGCGGTTGTGGAAGACGAGGGAGAGGTCGTTCTGCGTTTCGGTGTAGACGTTGCGCACGACGGATTGATTTAAAATGTCCTGAATATCCGGCGCGGCGGGGGAATGGGCGAGGTTGCTGCGCATATCCTCCATGCGGCCTAAGAGGTCGCGGAGAGAATCAAGCAGGAGGCGCCGTCTGCCGGGCGTGGCGCGGTCGGACGGCGCGAAGGCCGCTTGACACTGCATGTAGAGCCTAACGAACGCATTCTTCGTCTCCAAAAACTCCGTTTCGCGCCCGGTGTGAAACGGGGAAGAGAGACAGATATTGAGGTTTTCGACGGCTTCCGTCAGGATGGCATCGAACGGGAAGGGCTCGTTACGCGCGGGGGAGAGCACCTCGTAAAACGCGCCGTCAAATGTGAAGATGTCGCCGCCGCCGAGCGTGAAAATGCGGTCTGCGCCGACAGAATCATTGAGCGCGTCGAAAATACGCAAGCAGGTGGTGTTCACCTGCGCGAAGTCACTTTGCGGAACGGCGAAAAAATGCGCGAACACGGCGAACTCCAAAACGGGATTTATGCCGCGCTTATCGCACGGGAGGGCGGGGAGGTATACGCGGTCAAAGTAGCCGGGATCCTTTTTAACTTGCTTTAAAAAGCCGCTCATGTGGTCGCGGTGGTAGTGCGTGAGCAGAAACTGGCGCTGGGCGGCGGGCGCATAGCGGCTGAAAATTTCGTTAAAACGGCGGTCGATCTCTTCTTCGCCGCGGCGGGCGTAGCGGCTGACGGAGCCGCAGTCCACCATTAAAATTTGCCGGTTCTGCCCGACGAGGACGGTGCAGTCGCCGTATTCCACGTCGTGCAGTTCAATGCGGTCCATTACGCTTTGTCCTCGTTCTGCACGTGGCGGTACAAAATGCCATTTTCGTAGCGGTCGTTTTTCCACTCGCCGGTGTAGACGACATTGCCGTTTTTGTCGAACTCCGTGCCGTGGCCTTGCCGCTTGCCGTTTTGCCAGCCGCCGGAATAGATGAGATTGCCGTCGGCATCGAACAGCGTGCCCTCACCGGTTTTTTCGTTGTTTTCGTATTTTTCGACGAACACGCAGTGCGTTTCGGGGTCGACGGAGACGCCTGCGCCCTGCTTTTGGCCGTCGATGATTTGGCCGTTATAAATGAGATCGCCGTTTTTATCAAAAATCGTCGCCATGCCCTGCGGCTTGCCGTTTTGCCAGTGGGAAATGTGCAGCGCGTGGTCGCTTTCTCGGAACGAAACGCCGAAGCCCTCGCGCTTATCGCCTTTGAAATCGCCGATGTAGGAGACGGCACCGCTGCGGTAGTGATGCACGCCAAAGCCCTCGCGCAGGTCGTTTTTATACTCGCCCTCGTAGAGCGTGATGCCGTTGTCGTTTACGGTGCGGCCGAAGCCTTCGCGCTTGCCGTCCTCGGAAAGGTCGCCGGTGTAGTGCAGCGGCGTGCCGTTGCGAATGAGCGTGATGCCGGTCTCGGGATCGGGTTCGTTCGCTTTTTCGGCTTCCTTTGCGGGCAGGAGCTTATCGAGCAAAGCGCGTGCCTGCTGGAGCTCTTCCGGCGTGATGCCGGGGGCGGGCTCGTCTTTGGGCGCTTCCGGTTCGGTTTTGGAGGCGGGTTCTTCCGGAATGACCTCTTCGGGCTTGATTTCCGGCTCGGGAAAGATTTCGGGCGCGGGGGTGTCCTCGGTGGGGGATTCGTCAGGGGCTTCCTCGGTTTCCGGCTCGACGGGTGCGGGCTCTGCTTCTGGTTCGGAATTTGGTGTTTCTTCCGGCGCGGGCTCTGCGGGGGTGGCTTCTTCGGGAGCGGATTCCTCGGGGGCTGGTTCTTCGGGGATGGGCTCTTCCTCGGCGGGCGCTGCGGCCATTTCGGTGGGGTCGCTCAGGAAATCGACGAGGGCGGGCTCGGTGAGGTTCTCGAAAACGGGCAGCTCGGCTTCCGGCTCGGTCGTTTCGGGCACGTCGCCGTCCTTGACCTCCCAGCCCATGGAGAGCATGACGGAAGCGTTTTTATTTTGTTTCAGAAATTTGATGCGGCGCTGCTGCTCTTCGCGCGGGCAGTAGGCATACTCGCCGCGCTCATCGGCGACGAGCAGCAGACGGTCGCCGAACTGGGCGTTTTGGAGGCTCTGCTCGGCCGTTTGGAACGCATACGGCACGGGGAACAGCACGGTTTCTTTTGTTTTGCCGGTGGAATCGTTATAATCGAAGCGGATGACGGCGTCGCGGTGGTCGTCCGGCTTAAAGGTGATGCGGGCGCGGCGGTCGTCATCGGGAGAGAAATACTCCGTGCGCATCCACTGCATTTCGCCGTCGTAATACACGCGGGCGCGCAGGGCACCGTAGGGATTATAAAACGCGATGCCGCGCTGGCCGACGTTTGTGAACGCGGCTTCGAGCGTTTTGCGGCCGGCACGCTTTTTCCATTTTATAGTGCGGCGATTGAGCTTGCCGTGCACCTCACCGGAAAGCCCGTCGAAAATGCCGCGGGCGCGGATATGTACGGTTTTGCCGGAGCCGAAGTAGCTGCGGCGTGCCTCGTAGAGGGTATCGTGAAACGAAGAAAGCGTATCGAGCCCCGTATAGCACACGGTGTAGACCTTGCGGTTTACAAGGCTTGCGCTGAGAGAAGTGGCGTTATGTTCCGTCATCTGAACGACCTTTCTGCGGGAAACGTGATTGTTTCCCGTCTTTTCCGTTGATATAGCTTCAGTATACCACGAAAGGACATCTATTTCAATCTTGCGGTTACACGGTTCTTTCGGATTTTGACTTGCGAAACGCGTTAAAATCTGCTATGATAATGTATCATCGTTCTATACTATATATAAGAAAGGAGCGCGCGGCGTGGAAAAAGGGAGAAAAGAAGTCTCGTTTAAGCGAAAACTGATGACGGCTGTGCTGAGCGTTACGCTGCCGCTGATCGCGCTGCTTTTGTTCAGCAACCTGTATTCTACGCAGGCGTTTAATGGGAAAATTGCGGACTCCAACATGCGCACGATGGATTACCGGGTGGGGCGCATGGAGGAACAGCTGGATTCCGTGAACGATTTTCTCACCGGGCTGACGGTGAGCGACGACTACCGTACGCTTTCTGGCGGTGAGAAAAACCCCTTGAAGGCGTATCTTTCGAGTTACACGCTCATCACGCAGCTGAAAACGGCGCTGCCGGCGTATGGCGACGTGGGCGCGTTTTTCATTTACAGCGTGCCGAGCAGTGCGGAGCGCGATATTTTTGAGGATACCATCCCTTATGTGCAGAAGGAGCGGCTGCGTGCGTTTGTGCGCGATGCGGTGGAGAACAACACGTACTCGTACAGCATGCAGTGGCGGCACGCGGAGATCGGCGGCAAGGCGTATTTATTCCGCTTTTACGGCGGGCGCGGCACGTACCTTGCGGCGATGGTGCCGCTGGCGGCGCTTGCGGACGTGCGGTACATGCAGATCGACACCGACGCGGTGATGCTGTTTTCCGACAGAAATAACGAGCCGATGACCTCCGTCGACTTTGTGGAGGAAAACGACATTGACTTATACGGCGACTACACGAGCTACTTTATTGCGGGCGGAAAGCAGCGGTACATGATCGTGGGCCGAGACTTGACGGGCACGGATTGCAGGGCGATCCTTGCCGTGAACGAAAGCGGCTATTTCGGCTCGCTCGACGGCTTGCAGGCAGCGTTGCTTGTGCTGTCTTTGTTGGCGCTCGTGTTGATCCCGGTCATTCAGTGGCGGCTGACGAACTCCATCTCGAAGCCGGTGGAGGGGCTGCGCACGGTTATGGAGCACATTCGCGCCGGTGATTTAGAGGCGAAGGCCGAGGGCAAAACGAACATACGCGAATTCAACGAGGTGAACGAGACGTTCAACACGATGATGACGCAGATCAAGGATTTGAAGATCGAATCCTACGAGCATGAAATTGAGACACAGAAGGCGGAGCTGCGCTACATGCAGCTGCAGATTCGCCCGCATTTCTTCTTAAACTGCCTTAAAAGCTTATATGCGTTGGCGGAAGCGGGCAAATATGACCGCATTCAAAAAATGATTTTGGAGATCTCGAAGCACATACGGTATATTTTTACGGACAGCATGGAGCTTGTGCCGCTTTCGCGCGAATTAGACCACATTGAAAATTACATCGAGATGCAGCGGGGGTCTTCGCAGTACCCGCCGGTGTGCCGGTTTGACATTGACCCGCGTTTACGGGACTTGCCGATCCCGCCGCTTTCTTTGCAGAGCTTTGTGGAAAACTGCGTGAAGCATGTGTACTCGCCGGATTACGTTTTGAAAATTGAGGTGAAGGCAGCGGTGTTGCGCAGCGGTGCGGACACGTTTGCCGACCTGACGGTGACGGATAACGGCGGCGGCTTCCCCGAGGACGTGATTGCGGAGATCAACGAACCGGACAGCCCGCTGTACGCGCAGAACCACGTGGGCATCAACAATGTGAAAAAGCGTTTGCAGCTGATTTACGGCGACAGCGCTTTGTATGCGTTTTTTAACCAGGATATGGGCGAGCACATGGGCAGTGTGTCTGAGATATTGATCCCGATAGACCGCGAGATGCTGAGCGCGGGGGACGAGCTGAACGGAGAGGAGGCTTTTAACGGATGAACGTATTGATCGTAGATGACCAGCCGGAGGTCGTGGAAAGCATGGTGACCGGCGTGAACTGGAAAAAAATACCCGTGGAGCAGGTGTTTACGGCGTACAGCGTGAAGGAGGCGCAGGGCATTTTTGAGCGCGAGCGTATAGACGTGCTGCTGTGCGACATTGAAATGCCGCCGACAAACGGCTTTGCCTTGCTGCGCTGGGTGCAGGAGCGGTTTTCCGGCGTGGTGTGCATATTCCTTTCTGCGCATGCGGAATTTGAATATGCGCAGGAGGCTGTGAAGCTTGGCAGCTTTGACTACATTTTGCAGCCTGCGCCGTATGCGGAGATTGAAGCGGCGGTGGAGCGCGCGGCCGGAAAGGTGCGCGAAGCGGAAAACCAAAGGCGGTACAATGCTTATGCGAAGTACCGTGGCGAGGACGAAAGTGCGGAGAAGGAGCCGGACAAGACGGAGCAGACACCGATACAGCGCGCGATGACGTATATCCGGCGAAACATCGACAAGGATTTAAGCCGCGCGGAGATTGCGGACGCAATCTATTTAAACCCGGAATATCTTTCCCGCTTATTTAAAAAGGAAACGGGCGCCTCTTTAAATGATTATATTGTGACGGAGAAGATGCGCGCGGCACAGTCTTTGCTGAGTGACACGAACATCCCGGTGAGCCTCATTGCGACGAAGGTGGGGTACTCGAATTTCTCGTATTTTTCGCAGGTTTTTAAGAAATACACGGGCATGTCGCCGGTGGAATATCGTGCGGCAAAGCGGCGGTCTAAGCTGTAAAGCACGTTTTCTTTCGGTAAACTGTTGTAAAACTGTCACAAAATGTAAAATCCGTGTAAACGGGTGAAAGACAGAAAATATATCTTGCACTTGAGAGAGGAACACCCATATGGGTTTTCCTCTTTTTTTATCGATATAGAGTATCGATATGCAGGATTGCAAAAAGCATCCTGCAAAGTCTTCGCGAACATGTCACATTTTGAATAGGAGATGTCACGAAATTTGCAGAAAAGATGCGGATTTTCTGTTACTATATATGTGTAATTTGACCGCGAAGGCTAAAAATAAATTTATCGCGGGTCGAAAAGTATGAAAGGAAGTAAGAAAATGGCAAAGAGACTTGTAGCAATGCTCATGGCAGCAGCGCTGACCCTCTCCCTGGCAGCTTGCGGCAACGGCGGTTCTTCCAGCTCCACCGCAGACTCCAGCACATCTTCCGAATCTTCCGCTTCTGACAGCGCTGCAGCTGATAGCAGCGATGCCTCTTCCGAAGCAGAAGATCTGAAAGAATCCGAACTCGTAACGCTCAACATCGTGACGATGTCATCCGGTAAAGAAGAATCCGGTATCGCACAGGTTGAGGAAGCAATGGACAAGATCCTCGAAGAGAAGTTCAACGTGAATGTTAAGCTTTCCTTCCTCCCGTACAGCAGCTATGCTGACCAGATCTCCTTGATGCTTTCCTCCGGCGAAGGCGTTGACCTTCTCCCGGTTTACATGGTCAACTACACGGCTTGCGCTGATTCCGGTCAGCTCTATCCGATGGACGACCTCATCGAGGAGTATGGCCAGGGCATCATTGAGCAGCTCGGTTGGGACAACATCAACTGCGGTCGCGTAGGCGGCGAGCTGTTCGGCCTCACGCAGGGCCGTGACCTTGCAGCTTCCCAGGGCTTTGAGTACAGACTGGACCTTGCTGAGAAGTACAACCTCGACATGGATTCCGTTAAGACCCTCGAAGACCTCCACGATGTTCTCGTTACCATTAAGGAAAACGAAGAGAACTGCTGGCCGGTAGCTGTTTCCACCGGCGAAAACATCCGTAACTGGGGTTGGGACTCTCTGGGCGACGAGATGGTTAACCTCGGTGTTCTCTCCGACATGGCTACGGACACCACCGTTGTGAACCTCTACGAGACCGAGCAGTACAAGAACCTCGTTACCACGATGTACAACTGGATGCAGGAAGGCCTCATTCAGGCTGACGCCGTGAACACCACCGAGACTGCAACCACTCTGATGGACGCAGGCACTGCATTCGGCAGCTTCGTTAACCTGAAGCCGTACTATGCAGAAGAGAACAACGCGAACCTCCAGAACCCGATCGGCACGGTTGAGCTGATTCCGGCACTGGCTTCCACCGACCGTGTTACCATGGCTCTGTGGTCCATCGCAGGCAGCTGCGAGCATCCGGAAGCTGCTATGAAGACTCTGAACGAGCTTTACAGCAACCCGGAGCTGAGCAACCTCTACATGTACGGTATTGAGGGCGTTCACTACGAAGTAATTGAAAAAGGCGCTGTTACGAACGGTCAGGACAGAATCTACTATCCGGACGGTCTTGATGCAACGACCACCACTTACAGAAAGTCCGGTACTTGGCTGATGCCGAACCAGTTCATCGGCGACATCTGGGGCACCGATCTCCCGGCTGATTACTGGGATGCAACGAAGGCCTTCAACGAAGAGTCTCAGAAGTCCGCAGCATTCGGCTTCTCCTTCGACGCAACGCAGGTTGCGAACGAGATCACCGCTTGCACGAACGTTGTTAACAAGTACCACAAGGCACTCGTTTGCGGCGCTCTTGACCCGGAGACGACTCTCCCGCAGTTCAACTCTGAGCTGAAGGATGCCGGCATCGATACGATCATCGAAGAGAAGCAGGCACAGCTCGACGCTTGGCTGGCTGAGCAGAAGTAATTTACTTCACAATTAGACTTAAAGAAGCTGGAGCGAGATTCGTTTCAGCTTCCTTGTGAAAATCCGTGTCTTTTTCCCGAAAGGGAAAAGGGCATGGGCGTGTACAGAGAGATGACCCTTCTGTACATGCCCATGTTCTTTTGGAAAATTTCAACGGAGCAGGACGAAAACAGATTGAAAGGGGTTTCTAATTATGCCGAATAAATCTGCCGCACTGGAAAAAGAAATGAAAGTGCGCTCGGCAAAACCGAATAAGTGGCTGCGCTTTTACCGCTGCATCCCGCTGTATCTGATGTTCCTTCCGGGCGCCCTGTATCTGCTCATGGATAAGTATATCCCGATGAGCGGTCTGATCATCGCCTTCAAGAAGGTCAACTGGCGTAAGGGCATCCTTGCAAGTGACTGGGTGGGTTTCAGCAACTTCACCTACCTTTTTAAAACGAAGGACGCTTTCAACATTACGCGCAACACACTGCTTTATAACCTGTGCTTTATCGTGCTGGGCACCGTGATTGCCATTACAATCGCGATTCTCTTAAACGAGATTACGAGCAAGCTGTTCAAGCAGGTGTACCAGACCATCATCCTGATGCCGTACCTGATCTCCATCGTTGTGGTCAGCTATTTGGTGTTCGCAATGCTGAGCTCTGAATCCGGCTTTATCAACAACACGATCTTTAAGGCACTTGGCATTAATCCGATTTCCTGGTATACAGAGCCGAAGTACTGGCCGTTCATTTTGGTCATCGTACATATCTGGAAGGTGTTCGGCTACGACTGCATCCTCTATTATGCAACGCTCGTCGGCATTGACCACGGCTACTATGAGGCGGCGGTCATCGACGGCGCAAACCGCTGGCAGCAGATCCTTCACGTTACGCTGCCGAGCCTTCTGCCCACCATCATCACGCTGACACTGATGTCTATCGGCAAGATTTTCTATTCCGATTTCGGTCTGTTCTATCAGGTGCCGATGGATTCCGGCCCGCTGCTCGACATTACGAGCACGATTGATACGTACGTTTACCGCGCACTCATCACGCTGAACGATTACGGCAGATCTTCCGCAGCAGGCGTTTACCAGAGTGTTGTCGGCTTTATACTGGTCCTGTGCGCAAACCTTGCCGTTAAGAAAATCGGCGGCGAAGAGAACGCACTGTTCTAAGGAAGGGAGAGAGAAACACCATGGTCGAAAAAAACAAAGGGTTTCAGATCGGCGCACACATTGTGATGATCATCCTTTCCCTGTGCTGCATCTTCCCGTTCCTTCTGCTCATCGTGTCCTCCATTACGGACGAGCAGGAATTGATCCGCAACGGCTACACGCTGTTCCCGAAGGCACTCAGTCTGAATGCTTACCAGTACATGTTTAAGAGCAGCAACAAGATTATCTCCGCGTACGGCATCACAATCCTCTCCACGGTTGTGGGTACGGTGTGCGGCCTTTCCATGACAATCCTCATGGCTTACCCGCTTTCCCGCCGCGACCTGCCGGGCCGCAACGGTCTTGCGTTCTACGTGTTCTTCACGATGCTGTTCTCCGGCGGTCTTGTGCCGACGTACATCATGTACACCCGTTACATCAAGGTGAGCAACACGATTTGGGCGCTCATCATTCCGTCCCTTGTGGTCAACGCGTTCTACGTGATCATGATGCGCACGTACTTCTCCACGAACATCCCGGAAGCTGTTATTGAAGCGGCGCGCATTGACGGTGCGGGCGAGTTCAGAATCCTGCTGACGATCGTTCTGCCGATGAGCGTTCCGATGGTTGCAACGATGACACTGCTTATCGGTCTTTCCTACTGGAACGATTGGAAAAACGGTCTCTACTATCTCCAGCAGAACAAGAGCCTTTACAGTATACAAGTTCTTTTGAATGACATGCTACGAGACGTGCAGGCGCTGAAGAGCGGTATGGATGCTGCGGCTGCGGCTGAGATTACGGCGAACATGCCGAGCACGGGCATCAAGATGGCAATCGCCGTTGTCGGTGTTCTGCCGGTACTCATCGTTTATCCGTTCTTCCAGAAGTACTTCGTTAAGGGCATCACGATCGGCGCTGTTAAGGGCTGATTTGATCAATCAGATATTCTCTTTGCCAACATAATAATAGAATGACAAAAATCACCTTCGCGGTTTTCCTCCGGCGAGGGTGATTTTGTTATGTACGGGTATTTTGTTGCGGTCGTTGTTTTATGTGTTTTCTTCGTTTAAGTCCTGTAATCTAAGGCCGGCAGTTCCGGTGACGGGCAGGGAAAAGACGATGGCTTTCGCTTTGGTCTCAAGCCCGGCTTCCTGCATAATGGCAGTCATGACGTTGTTTTTATCCGCGTGCTTTACGACGATGAGCACAAGCTCTTTTTCACTGGCGAGGGAAACACCGAGGAACTTTTCCGCGCCCTCCATGCCGGTGCCCTTCGCGTGGATAACGGTGCCGCCGCCTGCGTTTTCGCGGCGCACTGCGGCCATAATCTGCTCGGTATAGCCCTGGTTTGCGATGACGACCAGAAGCTCGTATTTGGTATCTTTCAAGACGCTTTCCTCTCCTTTCTGAAACGGCTGACCGTTCGTTAAAAACTCCAGCTGACGTTTGCCGCCGATACTGCTGAGCGGCATGGTGAACGCGATGCCGGTGCCGGGAATATCGATGAGCATGATGGTCTGCAGCCCCTTTTGCACGGCACTCCAGACCTTGCCGGTGACAACGGAAAGCAGCACGGCTTTTTGCGTGGCTTCAAGTCCGAAATCGTTTAGAATTTCGGACGCGGCGGTGCCTTTGCCGAGCGTGCTGAGCACGACCTCGATCCCATAGGTTTTATAAAATGACAGAAATTTCTGGCTTTGGTTGCGGTCTGTAATGGTAATCATCCAGTATAAATTGTCGCCCATAAACGCCCTCCTTTACAGTTCGATGATCGCGTTTTCGTCCATATCGGCAAACGCGGCTGGGGCGGCGGCTGTGGATTTGCCGCGCTGCATCAGCTTTGCCGCGAGACCCATGACCTGAATGGTGATGAGCGGCGTCATGGCGACCATGGCGACGACACCGAAGGCGTCTGTGACCATGTTGCCGCCGACGGCTGTGCACGCGCCCTGTGCGAGCGGCAGCAGGAACGCCGCGGTCATGGGGCCGGACGCGACGCCGCCGGAGTCAAACGCGATGGCGGTGTAGATCTTCGGGACAAAAAACGAGATGATGAGCGCGAGCGCGTAGCCCGGGATGAGGAACCACAAAATCGAAATGCCGGTGAGGACGCGGATCATGGCGAGCCCGAGCGAGATGGACACGCCGACGGAAAGACCGATGCCCATGGCTTTGGCGGAAATGGCGCCGTCGGTGATCTCTTCGACCTGTCGATTCAAAACGTACACGGCGGGCTCTGCACGGACGATGAAATAGCCCATGACCATGGCGACGGGGATGACGACGGCGGAATATTTATAGGAAGCGAGCTGCTGCCCGAGGTAGTGGCCGGCGGGCATGAAGCCGACGTTTGCGCCGGTTAAAAACAACACGAGGCCGATGTATGTATAGACAAGGCCCATGCCGATCTGGAATAATTTGCGTTTTGAAAGCCGCAGAACGAGAAGCTGCGCCGCGAGGAAAAAGAGAATGATCGGCAAAAGCGAGACAGCAATCTCTACGAGATACGTCGGGATGCCGGTGCGGAACAGCTCAAAAAGCTCTGAGGAATCCTGCATTTCGGGCAGGACGGGCGGCGTGTAGGTGCTTTCGTCCGGATTATAGATGATGCCGAGGATCATGACGGCCAAAATGGGGCCGATGGACGAGAGCGCGACGAGGCCGAAGCTGTCGTCTGCCGCGTGGCGGTCGCTGCGGATGGCCGCGATGCCGACGCCGAGCGCCATGATGAACGGCACGGTCATGGGGCCGGTTGTGACGCCGCCGGAATCGAACGCGACGGCGAGAAACTCCGGCGGGACAAAGAACGCCAGAAGGAACACGAGGCCGTAGCACCCGACGAGGAGCGGCGGCAGCGCGATGGAAAACAGCATGCGCAGCAGCGACACGACGAGGAACACGCCCACGCCGCACGCGACGGAGAGAATTAAAATGAGGTTCGGCACGGACGGCACCTGCGACGCGAGCACCTGCAGATCGGGCTCCGAGACCGTGATGATAAAGCCGAGCAAAAACGAAAGTGTGATGACGACGCCGAGCTTTTTCGTTTTTGTCATGGCGGTGCCGATGCGCTCGCCCATGGGGGTCATGGCGGTTTCTGCGCCGGTGGTGAAGAACATCATGCCGACCAAAATGAGCACGGCGCCCATTAAAAAGCACAGCAGCACGCTTGGTGAGAGGGGCGCGATGGTGAATGAGAGCGCCAGCACGATGGCGATGATGGGAAGGACAGCCCTGAGCGCTTCCTTCCACTTTTCAGAGAGAATTTGTCTTAGCTTCAATCGATGCCTCACGACCTTTCTTATGTGTTGTGGGGTGGTTGAACAAAAATCACTTTTATTATAGCATAAAAACGCGCTGCTGTGACGACTAAAATTGTGAATTTTTCAAAAATTATATAAATGTATATCAAAACAGAAATGGTTTTAAAAAAGGAAAAGGCTGCCCTGCGGTGTGCGGGACAGCCTTTTTGTGTGTTAAAGATCAGAAAGGAGCGCTTCGACGTGGCTTTGCGAGAACGAGGGGGCGTCGCCCATGGGGAATGGGATGTGGAGCGCCTTGTATTTTGCGGCGCAGATGTTTTTAAACGGCAGCCACTCGATCTTCTCTAAGTTGGAGAACGACTCTGCGAGCGCTTTGACGGCGCGGAGACTCTCGACCGTATCGGAAAGGCCGGGGGCGACGACGTGGCGTACCCAGAGCGGGATGTGCATCGATTCCGTGAGACGCATGAAGTCGGCCGTGTGCTGCAGGGAGCCGCCGCAGTGGGCTTTGTACTGCGCGTCTGTGGGAAACTTGATGTCGCACAAAACGAGGTCGGTGTGCTTTAAAACTTGCTCGGCGCGGGTGAGGTCGCCTGCGCCGGAGGTGTCGAGCGCGGTGTGGATGTTGTGCGCGTGCAGGCACTGGAATAACTCCGCGACAAACTCGGGCTGCAGAAGAGGCTCGCCGCCCGAGACGGTGACGCCGCCCGTCTCGCCGAAATAGGGGCGGTAGCGTAAAATCGTTTCGCAGAGGTCTTCTGCGGTGCGGGGCGTGCCGCCGGATATTTCCCACGTTTCGGGGTTATGGCAGTAGGCGCAGCGCAGCGGGCAGCCCTGCAGAAAGACGACGTAGCGCAGGCCGGGGCCGTCTACCGCGCCCATGGACTGCACGGAGCTGACGCGGCCTTCCATCAGATCGCCTCGTGGAACGTGCGGGAGATGACCTCGCGCTGCTGCTCTTTGGAGAGGCGGTGGAAGTTGACGGCGTAGCCGGAAACGCGGATGGTGAGGTTCGGGTATTTTTCCGGGTTGTGGTAGGCATCGATGAGCGTTTCGCGGTTCATGACGTTGACATTGAGGTGATGCGCGCCCTGAATGAAGTAGCCGGAAAGGAGCTGGACGAGATTTGTGATGCGGTCCTCTTCCGTTTTGCCGAGGGCCTCCGGGATGATGGAGAACGTGTTCGAGATGCCGTCGCGGCAATAATCGTAGGAGAGGCGTGCGACGGAATTGAGCTCTGCGAGCGCGCCGGATTTATCGCGGCCGCTCATGGGGTTTGCGCCCGGAGCGAGCGGCTCGCCGAGCTTGCGGCCGTCCGGCGTGTTGCCGGTCTTTTTGCCGTACATGACGTTGGAGGTGATGGTCAAAATGGACAGCGTGTGCTGCGCGCCGCGGTAGAGCGGGTATTCGCGCAGGGCGTCGTAGAAGCGGCGCACCTGCTCGCAGGCGATGGAATCGACGCGCGGGTCGTCGTTGCCGAAGCACGGGAACTCGCCCTCGGTCTCGAAATCGGTGACGAGGCCGGTCTCGGGGTCGCGGATGCAGCGCACCTTGGCGTATTTGATGGCGGAGAGGGAGTCTGCCATGCAGCTCATACCGGCGATGCCGAAGGCCATCAGGCGGCGGACGTTCGTATCGTGCAGCGCCATCTGGCTCTTTTCGTAGGCGTATTTATCGTGCATGTAGTGGATGGTGTTCATGGCGTCGACGTAGGTCTTGGCGAGCCAATCGCGGTAGAAATCGAGACGGTTGAGGAGGCCGTCGAAATCGACGTATTCGTCCGGCCAAACAGGCATTTCGGGCGCGACGCGGGTCTTTTTGACTTCGTCCATGCCGCCGTTGATGGCGAGCAGGACGAGCTTTGCAAGGTTCGCTCTCGCGCCGAAGAACTGCATATCCTTGCCGACGCGCATGGCGGAAACGCAGCAGGCGATGGCGTAATCATCGCCGAATGCGGGGCGCATGACGGTGTCGCTTTCGTACTGGATGGCGTCGGTATCACAGGAGACCTTGGCGACGAAGCGCTTCCAGTTTTCCGGGAGGTGCTTTGACCACAGCACGGTGAGGTTCGGCTCCGGGGACGGGTGGAGGTTATAGAGCGTGTGGAGCATGCGGTAGCTGTTTTTGGTGACAAGCGTGCGGCCGTCCTCGCCGGTGCCGCCGAGGGACTCGGTGATCCACATGGGGTCGCCGCCGAACAGCTCGTTGTATTCGGGCGTGCGCAGGTGGCGCGCCATGCGGAGCTTTAAGACGAAATCGTCCATGATCTCCTGTGCGCCGCTTTCATTGAGTACGCCTTCTTTGAGGTCGCGCTCGAAGTAGATATCGAGGAATGTGGAGGTGCGGCCGAGGCTCATCGCGGCGCCGTTCTGCTCCTTGATGGCGGCGAGGTACGCGAAGTAGAGCCACTGCACGGCTTCGCGGGCGTTTTCTGCCGGGCGGGTGATGTCATAGCCGTACATGGCGGCCATTTTGATCATGTCCTTGAGCGCGGTGATCTGGTCGGTGACTTCTTCGGAGAGGCGAATGGTATCGGCCGTGAGGGGATTTTTGCCGAGGTCGGCTTTATCTTTTTGCTTCTGGAGAATTAAGCGGTTCACGCCGTAGAGCGGGACGCGGCGGTAATCGCCGATGATGCGGCCGCGACCGTAAGCATCCGGCAGACCGGTGATGATGCCGGCGTGGCGCGCGGCGCGCACGTCGTCCGTGTAGGCGGAGAACACGCCGTCGTTGTGGGTCTTGTGATACTTGAATTCCTCTTCAATCTTATCGGAGACCTTGTAGCCGTAGGCTTCGCAGGCGGAGCGCACCATGCGCATGCCGCCGAACGGGTTGCACGCGCGCTTTAACGGCTCGTCGGTCTGGAGGCCCACGATGATCTCGTTGTCCTTATCAAGGTAGCCGGGGCCGAAGGACGTGGCGGTGATGATGGTTTCGGTATCAATATTCAAAACGCCGCCGTTTTGCTGCTCGGCGCGGCAGAGGGCCTCGTACTTTTCGAGCATCTTTTCGGTGCGCGGTGTGGGGGGCTGCAAAAAGCTTTCGTCGCCCGTGTAGGGGGTGTAGTTTTTCTGGATGAAGTCGCGGACATCGATGCGGTCCTGCCACTTGCCGCCTTTAAAATCTCTCCATGCGTTCATGTTTTTCCCATTCCTTTCCGGCGTTTGCCGTGCAAATTTCCTTGTTTTGGAAGCTGCGGACATAAAAACAGGGCAGTGCTTTCAAAACACTGCCCAGACGGTCGGCTAAATTTCATGCTTTTGCTCCACGATGTCCCCATCTTGTATTCCGTCAGTCACAAAAGTACTTTAGCTTGTGGTCTTATTGTACACGCAAAAGTGCGAAATGTCAACTGTGAATTTTACGTTCGATGTACTCCACCTCTTTGTCGAGCATAACGGGGGTGAGGGAAACGCCGAACAGGTGCTCGATAAGGCCGGTTTTTAATAGCTCCTCCGGCGTGCCGCTTTGCATGATTTGGCCGTTTTTCATGAGAAGCAGACGGTCACAGAACTTGAACGCGAGGGGAAGCTCGTGCAGGACGATGCCGACGGCTTTGTTTTGCACTTTGAGCGTAGAGAGGAGCGCCATGAGCTCGAATTTATGGTGCGCATCAAGGTAAGTAGTGGGCTCATCGAGCAGGACGACGTCGGTGTTTTGCGCTAAAAGCATGGCGAGGAACACGCGCTGGCGCTCGCCGCCCGAAAGCATGGGCAGGCGGCGGTCGGCAAAGGCCGACACACCGGCAGTATTAAGCGCGTTTTGAATGACGGTGCGGTCTTTATTGGACAGCGTGCGCGAAAAGCCGAGGTAGGGATAGCGCCCATGGGAGACGAGCGTTTTGGCGGTGATATCCGGCACGGCCCTTTGCTGCGGCAGGAACGAGACGCGCCGCGCGAGAGCTTTGGGGGCAAGGGCAGCAATGTCGGTTTCCGCGGTACCGCCGCACAGGGTGATGCTGCCGGAATCCGTTTTGATCAGACGGCAGAGTGCGCGCAGGAGCGTGGTTTTGCCGCAGCCGTTTGGGCCGAGGATGCCGGTGACTTCGCCGCGGCGGAGCGTGCCCGAAACGCCGCGTAAAATTGCGGTGTGATTTAGGGTGACGCAGAGGTCGGTGAATTTAAGGGCGGTGGAAAAGGTTTGGCTCATTCGAGTTTTCCTCCTTTTTTGCGCACGATGAGGAAAAGGAAGAACGGGCCGCCGAGCAGCGACAGCACGATGCCGACGGGAATCTCATACGGGGAAAACAGCGTGCGGCTGAGGGTATCGCACAATAAGACGAATGACGCGCCGAAGAGGGCCGAAAGCGGCACTAAGATGCGGTGGCGCGCGCCGATGAAGTGGCGCAGGATGTGCGGTACGATGAGCCCCACGAAGCCGAGAAGCCCCGAAAAGCTGACTGCGCCGCCTGCAAGCAGGCTGGCCGTCATGAGCAGGAGAAAGCGTGTTCCTTGCACACGCATGCCGAGTGACTGCGCGGTCTCATCGCCGAGGGAGAGAACGTCCATTTCGCCGGAAAACAGCACGGCAAGGAGCAGACCAAGCAGGATGGCAACCCACGCGGGGGTGAGATTTTTGTACGCGATGCCGGAAAATCCGCCGATGAAAAAGGAGCTGGAATTATAGATGGTATCCGGGAAAAAGGTCTTTATGGCGTTGCTGCCGGCGGTGAAAACACTGCTTAAGGCCACGCCCGCGAGGGTGATCGTTGTGCGGGAAGCACCGCTTTTTGCCGCGACGGCATAAATGAGCAGCGACGCGAAAAGAGCGCCAAGGAATGCTGCAAACGGCAAAAACGCGGTGGCTGTGGGGAAGACGGCGAGCAAAAACAGCACGGCAAAGCCCGCCCCGGCGTTGACACCGATGATGTTCGGCGCGGCAAGGGCGTTATTTAAGACATTCTGCAAGAGCACACCGGAGACCGCAAGTGCTGCGCCCGAGAGCACGGCGGCAAGGGCGCGCGGCAGGCGCACGTAGAACAGGATGCGGCTGTCGGGCGTTAAACTGCCGTTTTGCAGGGCAGAGACAGCTTCGCGAATAGAAATTTGTGCCGAGCCGACACAGAGGCTCAGCACAAAGGAGAAAACGAGCAGCAGGAGCGCTGCGGGAAATAAAATTTTCTTACGCATCTTCGTTCAAAAGGAGCTTTGCAATGTATGCGTAGCTCTCGTCCCAGCGGTTTAAGGGCTTATAGTGGAAAAGGTCTTTCGGCAGGTAGATGTAGCGGCCGTTTTTCACGGCGGAGAGCTCGCTCCACGCGGGGTTATTTTCGATGTTCTCTGCCATGTAGGTCTTGGCATTTTCTTCGCTGCCCATCGTCATGACGAGGATGTAGTCCGGGTCGGCTTCGATGACGGATTCCAAGCTGAGGTCTTCGAGCAGGCTTTCGTTATCGTCTGCGATGTTGTGCGCACCGAGCTCTTTTAAAATGGCGCCCGCAACGGTGTCTTCGCCTTTGGCCTTGACGCCGGTGGAATAAGCGCGCAAAAGCAGGACGGTGGGAGCTTTCTGTCCGGAGAGCTTTTCGGCTGTCTCCTGCTTTATAGATTCAATGCGCTTTAAAACCCGCGTGACGTTTTCGTCGTATTTTTCACCGTCCGGGTCGTTGACGGCGCAGAAATTCAGCATGATCTTTGCATAATCCATGACGTTATCCATGTGAAAATAGCCATGAGGAATCTGCATATCGGTGAGGGCGGCATCAAGCTCCGCGTGGGCGGGCAGGTCGGCGGATAAAATCACGTAATCCGGGGAGAGTGCCGCGACGCTCTCAAGATTCGGCTCCGTGACGGTGCCGACGAGCGCGGTGTCGTCATCGATTTCGATGCCGTGCTCGTCTACGGCATCTTCGGTAATACCGGCGAGCTTACCGCCGGAGAGCAGCCAGCACTCGGCAAACGAGCCGTAAAGGGAGACGACGCACGGATCATCGGGGAGCTTCGTTTTGGCACCATAGGAATCCGTAATGACGCGCTCGGAGACAGCGGTCGTTTCGGAAGCGGTGGAGGAGCTTTCAGGGGTGGTTTCGTTTTGCGCCGGGGCGGCGCAGCCGGAAAGGAGCAGCACGGCGGAAAGCGCGAGCGCTGCGAGGGACTTGAGTTTCATAGGGTATCCTTTCGGAATTATTTTGCGAGGATCTCCTCACGGCGGTTCAGAAGATCATCGGAGAAGACGTCGTGCTCGAATTTTTCGATGCCAAGACGGTCAATAGCTTTGCCGAGGCGTTCTTTGGGCATGGCGTTTTCCTTGAACCAGAGCATGGTCTTCTCGAGCAGAGGCTCAATCTCCGCGCGGGTGACGAAGCGGCTGAGCGGCGTGCCCATGCGCGTTTGCTTGCCCCACGTGCCGCCGACATAAATGCGGTAAACGACCGGGCTTTCGTGGCGGACAGCCTTAAACGGACATTTGCCGGTGCAGACGCCGCAGGCGAGGCACTTTTCATCGATATGTAATTTTCCGTTTTCGACGTGTGCAGCCTTGGAGGGACATGACTTTTCCACCATGCAGACCTTGCAGCCGCGGCAGGTGTCTTCGTCGAAGATCGGCACGCGGTGGCCCTCGATGCCGAAATCGTTTAAGGAAGGCTTCATGCAGCTATTCGGGCAGCCGCCGATGCCGATTTTGAACTTGTGCGGCAGTTTGACATTTGCCCAGCCGACGTAGTATTTTTCGTGCAGCTCTTTGGCGAGCGCCTGTGTATCGTAGTTGCCGTAGACGCACGTGGTGCCCTTACATGCGGTGACGGGGCGTATTTTAGCGCCGGTGCCGCCGAAGTAGAGGCCACGCTCGGCAGCGTAATCGCAGGCGGCGTCAATCTGCTCGAAGGGGATGCCGACGATCTCGGCGGACAGGCGGGAGGTGAACGTCACCTTGCCGCTGCCGAATTTTTCGGCAATCTCGGAGATGGTGCGCAGGTCGGCAGCGGTGAAGACCGTGCCGGCGCAGACGATACGGCCGGAGAAGCACTCTGTGCCGCGATTGATGAGGAAGCCGCGGCCCTTGACGGACGCGATCTGTTCGGGTCTTAACATGATGAACACTCCAATATCCAAGCAAAATATTCCCTGTAATTATAGCCCTTTTTCGGAGGGGATGTCAAGAAATGCGGGTGATTTTTGCAAAAGAAATGAAAAAACCGGGCGAAGTATTGGATTTTCCTTTGAACTGTGTTAAAATAGCTAATAACAAATTATCTTCTGTTCCGGCGGCGTTTTGAATGCGCACCGAAAAAAGAAAGGCGAAGTGAGCTTTTATGAAACGAAGCATCCATTATAAAAACATTTTGAAAACGGCGGTCACGGCGGCACTGTGCGCCATGATAATCCTTGGCACCGCGGCGTGCGGCAATGGCAGCGCCAAGGCGGAGCCCTCCCCCTCCCCGAGCGTGGAGCCTACCGCAACGCCCGTGCCGGTCGAAAAAGTGAAGGTGGCGACCATCAACGACATCGACGATTCATTGAATGTGCGCAGCGAGGCTTCGACGGATTCCGAAATTCTCGGCACGGCAGAGGCCGGCGAGGCGTTCGAGGTTGTGGCACAGGACGATACCTCCGAGTGGGTGGAAATCTCTTACTTTGGGCAGAATGCGTATGTGTTCGCGGAATTTGTGACGATCAGTGAGAAAGAGAAGACCGCACTTGCGACCGCGACGCCCTCGCCGACCCCGAATGCGGAAGACGGCACGACCGATGACAACGGGGACAGCGGTGACGCGCAAAATGGCAGCGAGGCATCGCCGACACCCGCTCCCACCGCAGAGCCGACGCCGAATGCGAATAATCCTATCATCGTAAACGGCGGTAACCGCGAGACGGTGAGCTCCGGCAGCACCTCGGACGGGATGACGGCGGAGAGCATCCGCGACACGGAAGACCCGGAGCGCCGCTGAGGTAAACTATGAATGTGTTAGTCATAGGCTGCGGCCTGCTTGGGCGGAAAATTGCCCGCACCATGGACAAAATGGGCTGGGACGTTTCCGTTTTGAGCAACATGGAAAACGACCTGGAGCTTTTGGAAAGCGATTTTGAAGGCGTGACGTTCCGCGGGTTCCCGATGGACATCCGCAACCTGCGCGAAGCGGGCATTGAAAGCTGCGACGCAGTGGCGGTGACGACGGCGGACGACAACCTCAATATCACGGTGGCGCAGATCGCGCGCGATTACTTCGGCATTCAAAACGTGGTGGCGCGCGTTTCTGACCCCACGCGCGAATTGATTTTTGAGCACATGGGATTGCACACCATCTGCCCCACGAACCACGCGGGCGACCGCATTGTGCGGATGCTGAGCGGAGAAAAAATGAACAAGAAAATCGAGTTCGGTCTGCATACGGTCGACTTTGACGTGCGGCCGGCGGAGCGGCATCAGATCGGCAAGAATGTGGGCGAACTGCGCGGCAACCCGGGCGAAGTGGTGTTCGGCATCATCCGCAAAAGCGGCGCGTTCGTTTTAGCGGGGCTTGCACCCTTGAAGCTCGAGGCAGGCGACGAGATTGTGTACAGCCGCGCAATCGATTAAGGGGGAAGTGCCATGAACATTGTCATTATGGGCGGCGGCAAGGTGGGCGAAAGCCTTGCGCGCCGCATTTTGGAGGGCCGCCGCCACGAGGTGCGTATCATCGAGTGCGACCGCGCGCGCAGCTTACAGCTTGCAAACGCACTGGACGTGGAGATCATCTGCGGCGACGGCACGAACATTGACATGCTGGAAAACGCCGGTGTACGTGACGCCGACTGCTTTATTGCGATATCCGGCGACGATGCGAATAATCTCGTTGCGTCGCAGCTTGCAAAGCAGTATTTCGGCGCGAAAAAAGTGATTGCCCGCGCAAACGACCCGCGCAATTTGGAGACGATGCGTGTGCTTGGCGTGGATTATGCGGTGAGCAGCACGGAAATCATTGCGCAGATGATTGAGCAGGAAGCGAACCTGATGGAGTTTCATCTTGTGGCATCGCTGAACAAGGGCCGCGGTCAGATTTGCTCCGTGACGCTTGGAGAGAATTCGGTTTTGCACGGCAAGTCGGTGCGTGAGGTGGTGTTCCCGAAGGGGGCGCTGCTGATTTCCATTGTGCGAAATAACAAGCTCATCATTCCGGGCGGCGACACGGTGCTGCAAGCGGGCGATGAGATTATTGCGGTATGCGAAGAACGCGCACAGAAGGCACTTATCCGCCTGATGAACAGCACGCATGCGGATGAGAAATAAGTCAATTTTTTTATGATTTATATAGCAGGAACCCCGTAGGCACGTTATGTGTTTACGGGGTTCTGCTTTGTTCATTTAATTCTAATGATTTGCGGGGCAAATTATGTAGAGAACCCATGCAACTGGGTTTCCTACGGTTCTGGCTTTGTGGAGGCAAAAAGTGTTTCGCGCTCTGCGGAGCGCGACTTGGGGCATTGCCCCGAGATCCCATAAACTTTCTGAAGAAAGTTTAATCAAAGACTTTTAACGTTGCGGTATTATGGATTTCGGCGGCTTTACTTTACAGCTTTAAAGTACTTTGTGACGCTGGTGCCGTCTTCGTAGACGTCTCTTGTCAAATTAAGGCCTGCGTTCATCAGCATGGCGCCGGAATAGACGGTGCCGGTTTCCTCGTCCTGATAGTACGTTTTGGGGTCGAGGCCGCGCAGGCGCTGCACGCAGTAACGGGTCTCGGGCTGACGCATGACGACGGCAGTCATCATGGCTTCCGTTTTATCCGGCGAAACGAACTCCCACGCGCAGTAGAAGTCGTTCTCGGTCGGGGAGACGAGGCGGTAGAAATCGCCCTCGCGGACAAGGCGGTGATATTTGCGGTAGTCGGCGATCTGCTGCTTTACTTCGGCTTTTTCGTCATCGGTGAGCTTTCTGGGGTCTAACTCGTAGCCGAATGTGCCGCACATGGCGACGTTGCCGCGGGTTTTAAGCGAGGTGCGCGGGCGGGCTGCGACGTGTGCGCCAAACGAGGAGATGGGGTAGCACATGGACGTGCCGAACTGAATGGTGAGGCGCTCGATGGCGTCGGTGTTGTCGCTGCACCAGATCTGCGGGGAATAATACAGCATGCCGGCATCGAAACGTCCGCCGCCGCCGGAGCAGTTTTCAAAGAGGATATTCGGAAACGCTTTGACAAAACGATCCATGAGGTCGTATGTACCGAGCACGAAGCGGTGCATGACCTCCTTCTGGCGCTCCGGCGGGAGCAGCGCAGAGCCGACCTCGGTCAGATTGCGGTTGAAGTCCCATTTGACGTAATCAATCTTATTTTCACTGAGGACTTTATACATCTGCGCGAAGATATTATCGCGCACGTCTTTTCTCGTCATATCGAGGACGTACTGCAAGCGTGCGGGGGAATTTTCACGGTTCGGCACGTGCAGGCACCAATCCGGGTGGGCGCGGTAGAGGTCGCTGTCCGGGGAAATCATCTCGGGCTCATACCAGATGCCGAACTTTAAGCCCTCTGCGTTGACGCGCTCGATGAGGGAACTGAGGCCGCCTTTGAGCTTCTTTTCGTTGACATACCAGTCGCCGAGGGAGGAATCGTCGCTTTCGCGGTGGCCGAACCAACCGTCGTCCATGACAAGCATATCGACGCCCATTTTGGCGGCTTCGTGTGCGAACGCGACAAGCTTATCATCGTCAAAATCGAAATATGCGGCTTCCCAGCTGTTGATGAGCACGGGGCGTTCCACATCGCGCCACGGACTCTTGATGAGGTGCTTCATGTAGGTGCGGTGGAAAATGCGGCTCATCTCGCCGAGACCCTTATCGGTGTAGACCATGACGGCTTCCGGCGCGGTGAAAGATTCGTTTGGCTCCAGGCGCCAGGTGAAATCGGTGGGGTTGATGCCCGCGAGAAGGCGCGTGGCGTTCAAACAATCCACTTCGGCTTCAATGGAGAAGTTGCCGCTGTAAATGAGGTTGACGCCGTAGACTTCGCCGTTTTCTTCGGTGGCGCCGTGGGCTTTCAGTGCGACGAACGGGTTGTGGTTGTGTGAGGAGGAGCCGCGCTTGCTCTGGATGGATTGAATGCCGTGGCAGAGCGGGCGCTCTGTAACGGTGCGCTCCTTTGCCCACTTGCCGTAAAGGTGCACCATGTCGTAATCCATCGTGTTGAAGTCGAGGCAGGCGCTGAACACACGCTCAAGCTCCATGGCGCGGTCGGACGTATTCGTCACGACGGCGTGACGCGTCATGACGGGCAGATCTTTGTAAACGGTGTAGTAGAGCTTCACTTCGGCGTTCGTCGTTTGGTCGAGTGTGGTGACCTCGAGCGTTTCGCTGTCACCGTTTTCGTCGCGCAGAGACGGCATGCCGGGCAGCGCAGGCTTTTCGCTTAAAATGCGGTGCGAAACGTAGCGGATGTCGGTCGCGATATTGCCGTCCGCGTTGCGGATTTGGAGTGCGGAGATGCGGAAATCGCCGGTGCCGTTGCAGGAATATTCGCTCGGCTGTGTATCCGGGGAAAACTCCGTGCCGACGTAGCCTGCGGCGTCGGGCGTGAAGGAACCGAAGTAGCCGCGGTCCAATAAATAGCGCATGTCGCAGTCCGGCAGGTATGCGCCGTAGTAGAGGTGCAGCAGGCGGCCGCTGTCATGCACGGCAAAGACGTAGCTGGAGGAAGCGGTATCGAGCTTGAAAATTTTCTTTTCGGCATCAAATGCAATCGCCATAAAATCGTTCCTTTCGGGAAATGATGAGTTTTAAAGTTTATAAGAACAGTATAGCGTTTGTGTGCCATTTGCGCAATAGGCATTTGTTGCATAAAGTTGGCGGTTTGTGATACTGTGTACGGCGCGGGCTTCGGCATTTTGCTAAAGGCGGCGATGAAATTTGGTGGAATTGTGATAGAAACGGTTTTTTCGGAAAAAATAGCTTTACTTTTCTCTTGGTTTGTATTATAGTTAATGTAATATGGAAGCGGTTACACATTGTAAAGGACTGTATGTGTTCGCTTTCGAATGTCTTTTGAAAAAATATAAAATGGAGGAAACTACAATGGCTAAAATTATCGGCAATGCACTCCCGAACATCCCGTGGCAGGATAAGCCGCAGGGCTACGATAAGCCGGTTTGGCGTTATGACCACAACCCGATCATTCCGCGTGATCTCATCCCCACTTCCAACAGCATCTTCAACTCCGCAGTTGTCCCGTTTGAGGGCAAGTTCGCTGGCGTTTTCCGCTGCGACAACCGCTCTGTTGAGATGGACATCTTCGCAGGCTTCTCCGATGACGGCATCAACTGGAAGATCAACCACGAGCCGATCGAGTTCCAGCCGGCTCCCGGCTGCGACCCGTGCGTAACCCGCAAGGAATATCGCTATGACCCGCGCGTTTGCTGGATTGAGGACCGTTACTACATCACCTGGTGCAACGGTTTCCACGGCCCGACGATCGGCGTAGGCTATACCTATGACTTTAAGACCTTCTATCAGATGGAGAACGCTTACCTGCCGTATAACCGCAACGGCGTTATGTTCCCGAAGAAGATCAACGGCAACTTCGCAATGCTGAGCCGTCCGTCCGACACCGGTCACACCCCGTTCGGCGACATCTTCTACAGCGAGAGCCCGGACATGACGTATTGGGGCAAGCACCGCTATGTCTTCGGCACGAGCAGTCACTCCGGCTGGCAGTCCAAGAAGGTCGGCCCCGGCCCGATTCCGATCGAGACCGATGAAGGCTGGCTGATGATTTATCACGGCGTTCTGAACTCCTGCAACGGCTTCGTTTATCGCTTCGGCGTAGCGCTTCTTGACCACGAGAAGCCGTGGATCGTGAAGGAAAGAGGCAACTTCTATGTCTTCGGTCCGGAAGAGAGCTATGAGCTCACCGGTGACGTGCCGAACGTTACGTTCCCGTGCGCTGCCCTGACCGATGCCGACACCGGCCGCATCACCATCTACTATGGTGCTGCCGACACTGTCACCGGCATGGCTTTCACCACCGTTGACGAGCTGCTTTCCTACATGAGAAAGTACCCGCACGAAGTATAAGACACCATTGTACAAAGACCGCCTGACGGCTTAGCACACTGTTGTCTTGATCGCTTTGGTTAAATTAGAATAGTTTTTTCGCAGGCGCTTCCGGTTTTTCGGGAGCGCCTGTTTTTTATGGAATTGTTGTATTTTACGGCAAAATCTGGTATGATGAAGCTATGAAAAACCGCGATGGGCGGAAAACAGTTAGGAGCTGTATGAATATGAAAGAGTATGTCATTGAGAAAACGGTGGGTGCGCCGGACTGGACAAAGGTGTCGGAGCTGCAGGTGGATAATGTTTGTTGGTTGCCGGACGCGGGCGTGCGCATGGAGCAGCAGATCTGCCACGACGACGAGAAAATCTATGTGCACCAAGTGGCGCGCGAAAAGAACATCCGCGCGGAGCTGACCGATAAGCTCGGCAGCATCTGCACGGACAGCTGCATGGAGTTTTTCTTCTCCCCGGTGCCGGAGGACGGGCGGTATTTTAACATTGAGCTGAACTTGAACGGCGCGATTTTCCTTGGCTTCGGCCACGGCAGAGCAGACAGCATCCGTTTGATCCCGGAAGATCACAAGAAGCTTTTTAACATCCGCACGAACAAAACGGCGGACGGGTGGGAAATCTTTTATGAAATTCCGCTCGAATTTCTGCATGTATTTTACCCCGATTACGACTTTAAAAGCGGGCGTGTGATCCGCGCGAACTGCTTTAAATGCGGCGACCTCACCGTGCAGCCGCACTATATGATGTGGAATGAGACGACGAGCGAAACGCCGGATTTCCATCGTCCGCAGGACTTTGGCCGCATGATCTTCGCGTAAACCGCGGTATTCAGCGGGATATTCATGGATTAGTCCAATATCTTTTGCCGAAGCCCGCGCAGAATTGTCGTTTTTCCAAGTTGCAAGGTGAGCGAATTTCCAGTAAAATAGTAATAATGGGTAAATGAAAAATATCGCAAAAGTTTTGCATAGCTTATGCGCCTGACGCAAAACTATCGTTTAGAGTATTGCGTCGGCAGGAAAGGATTGGTGTGCATATGCCACTGGAAAGGATCGACAGTTATTTTAACGGCGCGGTGGAGTCTTATGACGAGCGCTTGAAACGCAGCGCAGAGGATGAAGACGGCTACATTCGCCGCACGGCGGAGTTTTTCCCGAAGAAGGAGCACCTGCACATTCTGGACATCGGCATCGGCACGGGCACGGGCCTTACGGCAATTTTAGAGCAGAACCCGACGATTTATGTGGACGGCATTGACTGCGCGGATAAGATGCTCTCGGAAATTCCGAAAAATCTGCCGGAGCACAAGGAGCGCATCCGCACGATCTGCGATGATTTCTTTAAATATGAGCTGGAGCCGGAAAGCTATGACGGCGCAGTCTCCATGATGGCGCTGCATTATTACAGCCGCGAGGAGAATTTGGAGCTGTTTCACCGCGTATGCCGCAGTATTAAAAAGGGCGGATTCTTCCTTTTGAGCGACAAATTTGCGCCGACGCAGATGTATGAGGACTTCTGCCGCTCTGAATTTGAGCAGAAGCGCAAGGAACAGCACCTGCCGGCGGACGGGCATTACTATTGCTTTACGCCGCAGTATGTGGCGGGCGAAGCGGCGCTGCTGTTTAAGGCGGGCTTTGCAGAGGTGCGCGTGTGCTGGGCGAAATCCAACACGGCGGTGCTCCTCGCCACAAAATAAACAAAAAACATTTGAAAAGCCGGTCAAACTGCGTACAAATACACGGTGCGCGTCTTGACCGGCTTCTTTTTTGATGGTATAATGTTTCAAAAGCAACTATTTTGGGGAATGGGTGAATACTTTTGGAACTTTTTAACGCACAACGCATTTTGCGCGGCGAGCCTGTGGCGGGCGAGCTGCCGTCTACGAAATCGCTGTTTAAGACGACCATCAACATGGCGTGGCCCTCGATGGTGGAATCGTTTTTGGTGGCGCTGGTCGGCTTTATCGATACCATCATGGTGAGCACGCTGGGCTCTTACGCCATTGCGGCGGTGGGGCTGACGCAGCAGCCGAAGTTTATCGGTTTGGCGCTGTTTATGTCGATGAGCACGGCGATCTCGGCGCTGGTTGCACGGCGCAGGGGCGAGCAGAACCGCGAAAGCGCGGTGCGCATTTTGAAAACGTGTATTTTGGTCGCCGTGGTTTTGACGGCGATCATCAGCGTTACGTTTACGGCGTTTGCAGACCCGATTATCCACTTTGCGGGCTCGGCAGAGGATACGCACGAAGCGGCGGTGGAGTATTTCCAGATCATCATGGGCGGCATCGGATTTACGACCGTGATGATGATCGTGAACGCGGCCCAGCGCGGCGCGGGCAACACGAAGATCGCACTGCGTACGAATATGGTCTCGAACCTTGTGAACGTGGTGTTCAACTATCTTTTGATCGGCGGTAACTTCGGGTTTCCGGCGCTCGGCACGCGCGGCGCGGCGCTTGCGACGGTTATCGGCTCTGTGTTCGGCTGCGCAATGAGCCTGCACTCGATGTTTGCGAAATCCTCGTTTGTGTATATCCGCGGCGTGAAGGGCTTTTTTGCCTCGAAGTTTGACGTGCGCTCGCTTTTGAATGTCGGCTCCAGCGCGTTTGTGGAGCAGATTTTCCTGCGCATCGGCTTTTTGCTGTTTGCCATCACCGTTGCGAACCTCGGCACCACCGCGTATGCCGCGCACCAGATCGGCATGAATATGATGGGTTTGACATTCTCGCTCGGCGACGGACTTTCGGTGGCGTCTGTGGCGCTCATCGGCAGAAGCCTCGGCGAAGAGCGGCGCGATTTGGCAAAATTATATGCCTCTATGTGCCAGCGGATCGGACTTTTCTGTGCGTTTGTGATGTCGATGATCTTCTTGTTCTTCGGCAGGAATCTCTACGGCCTGTTCTCGAATGAGCAGGAAATTCTCGATATGGGCGTGATGATCATGCGCATGCTGTGCGTTATCATCTATCTCCAGATCACGCAGGTCATCTTCTTCGGTTGTCTGAGAGGCGCGGGCGATACGAAATATACCGCGTTTGCGTCTATGATCAGCGTCGCGATCATTCGTCCGGGCTTGAGCTGGCTGTTGTGCTACCCGCTGGGACTGGGACTCTTGGGCGTGTGGCTGGGTCTTTTCGGCGACCAGTTCATGCGGTTCTGCCTTGGATATTTCAGAATGAAGCAGGGCAAATGGCTGAAAATTAAAATTTGAGTGCTTCCGGCAACGGCGGTTAAAAGTTTTTGATCGAACTTTTTTCAAAAAGTTCGTGGATTCCAAAGGCAAGGCCTTTGGT
>CAKUBN010000012.1 GCA_934643185.1 uncultured Eubacteriales bacterium | reverse complement strand
CCGCAGCAGCCGTTCTTTAATTTCTTGCGGTAGCTGATGACCGCGAAGACGCAGATGGCCGCGATGACTGCGCAGATGATGATGGTGGAGGGGCTGACGCCCGCGCCGGTAGAATCCAAAATATACATACTCATATAAACCGCTTCCTTTTGTAAAATAGTTCTCGTGAGAGGTGTCTCTCATATACCCTTTGGGGGTATCTTGATTATATACCTCCGTGATAGGTGATGTCAAGAGAAAAAGTTAGCTTTTTCTAACCTATTTTCAAAATTTTTCACCCGGCACGCTTTTCGGTGCGGATCGTTTTACGGGTCACGGGCTTTTGCCGTAATTATACGTATATGCGGACGGCGAAACGCCGGTGAGCCGCTTGAACTCCACGGAAAAATGCTTGCTGTCCGCATAACCGCAGAGAGCAGAGACCTCCTGCACCGTAAAATAGCCGGCGAGCAGAAGCGCTTTGGCGTAATCGATCCGGCAGCGAATGACGTACTGCTTCGGAGAAGTGCCGCATTCTTTTTTGAACAGCTTGCGGAAATACGTTTCGCTGACAAACGACCGCCCTGCGGCTTCGGAAAGCGAAAGCGCCGGGTCGTACATATTTTGTTCGAGGTAGCGCAGAGACGCGCCGATTTTGGAATTTTCCGCGCGGGTGCGATTATCTTTATAGAGCTGTGCGAAAATGCGGCTGAGCTGCGCCGCACATTCGTCTTTATACGCGGTTTCGCGGGCGTTCCAGGTCTTTAAAATTTCGCGAAACAGAACTTCGTATTTTACGGGGGCTTCGGGCTTAAAAAACTCCAGCGTGCTGCCGTGGTAATTGAACGACTTGAAATGTACGACGATGAGCTTATCCGTGCGCGCGCGGCGGGTGTAGCTCACGTTTGCGGGGCTGTAACACAGCGCGCCGGCGGTCAGGTGTGCGGTGTTTTGCTCCGTTTCGAGCACGGCTTCGGCTTCAAGGCGGAAGGAAAGCGCGTCGAAATTGCGGTTCGTATTGTACACCTTTACATCGGATTGGTCGAGATATAACACGTCTAAAAGCTCAAAAGCCACGTATTCCTGCGCAAATATCATCTTAAACGCCCCCGTTTCTCTTTTTCATCATAGGCAAAGTGTTTCGAAAAGTCAACCTTTTCCGGCGTTTTTCGGGTTTGTTTTTTGAGATTTTTGTGCTACGCTATGGGCAAAAGGAGCGTGAGTTGTATGACGGACAGAAAACGAGTCTTAGAAAGCTTTGAAGCGCAGGCAAAGTACATCGACGCGCGCGTGCAGAGCGGCATCGAGCAAAACCGCAAGGGCACGGCGAGCCTCACCGTGACAAAGGACGGGCAGCCGGCGCCCGGTGTGAAGATCACCGTAAAGCAGAAGACGCACGAGTTTAAATTCGGCGCGAACCTCTTTATGCTGGACGAGCTGGAGACCGACGAGAAGAACGAGAAGTACAAAGCGGCATTTGCGGACGTTTTCAACATGGCGACGCTGCCGTTTTACTGGGACGCGACAGAGCCCGAAAAAGGACACACGCGCTACGCGAAGGACAGCGAGAAGTTGTACCGCCGCCCGCCGATCGACCTTTGCATGGAATTTTGCGAGAAGCACGGCATTGAGCCGCGCGAGCATGCGCTCGCTTACGAGCACTTCTTCCCCGCCTGGCTGCGCGATGCTTCTGTTTTTGAAATAAAAACGGCGCTTGAAAACCGCTTCCGCGAAATTGCCGAGCGGTATGCGGATAAAATTCCGACGATCGAAGTGACGAACGAGATGGAGTGGGGCGACGGCCTGACGGCGTTTTATAACGAGCCCGATTATGTGGAATGGTGCTTTAAGACTGCCGAAAAGTATTTCCCGGCGAACGAGCTGTGCATCAACGACTGGACGGGACTGCCGTGGAACGACCGCTGCCGCGTGACGGACAAATACTACGCCTATATTGAGGCGAATTTGCTGAAGGGCGCGCGCATTGACGCCATCGGCATGCAGTACCACATGTTCTTCCCGCGCGAAAAGGAATTTGAGGAAACACGGCCGTATTATGACCCGCAGAATTTGTACCGACACATGGACTTATACGCGAATTTCGGCAAGCCGCTGCAAATTACCGAAGTGACGATACCGGCGTATTCGTATGACCCGGCGGATGAAGAAATGCAGGCGGAAATTTTAAAGCGGCTGTATTCCATTTGGTTCTCCTATAAAAATGTAGAGCAGATCATTTACTGGAACCTTGCGGACGGCTACGCGGCCTTTGCGCCGCAGGGCGACATGACGGCCGGTGAAAACTACTACCACGGCGGTCTGCTGCGGTTTGACCTTTCCAAAAAGCCCGCTTATTTTGCGCTGCGCGACCTCATCCAAAAGGAATGGCACACGGAAACGGAAGCTGTGACGGACGCGGTCGGCAAAGCGGATTTTCGCGGGTTCTACGGAAAATATGACGTCGTAATCGAGCATGACGGAAAGACGATTCAAAAAGAACTGAATCTTTCCGCTAAGGGAAAACGGGATTTTACATTTGAACTCTAAGCAATAAAAATGCCGCTCGGCACTGTTTGAAACACAGCAGCCGGGCGGCGTTTTGATTTATTTTTACGGTTTGACATTCCAGAGAGTGACTTCCCCGGTTTCGCGAGTCTTGTTCATATCGATGATGCGCTGGTTTGAGGAACCGCGAAAGCGCAGGGAGATGTCCTTGAGCTCATCGACGAACGCACCGTCGACGAGTACGTCGAGCAGGGACAGGAATTCGTCTGTGACTTCGCAGCGGTTGCGGCCACCGTCTTTTAACATATCGGTCTCTAAGGTAGAGCCGGAGTAGCACCAGATGTCCTTTTCGGGGTACGCTTCGCGCACGCGGTGCAGGAACGGCACCAAAGCGCGCTGATTCTGCGGCTCCATGGGCTCGCCGCCGAGCAATGTTAAGCCGTTGATGAAACCGGGCGCGAGCGCCGTGAGCACCTCGTCTTCTGTTTCTTTGGTGAACGGCTTGCCGTAGTTGAAATCCCACGTTTCGGCGTTGAAGCAGTTTTTGCAGTGGCGCGTGCAGCCGGAGACGAACAGCGTGACACGCACGCCGATGCCGTTTGCGATGTCGGTTTTTTTGATCTCACCGTAATTCATGATTTCTTCCTCTATTCATGAAATACCGCACAAAGCGCCTGCCCTGTGCGGTACCGTTATTTTTAATTTGTTTTTGCCCAATTACAGATGCAGCACGCGCTCCTTGATCTCGGCGGTGCGGCCCTGATTCCAGAACTGGGTGCCGATGTAGCCGCAGGTACGGCGGGCGACGTTCATGGTATCCTGGTCGCGGTTGCCGCAGTTCGGGCACTCCCAAACGAGCTTGCCGTCGTCTTCGACGATCTGGATCTCGCCGTCGTAGCCGCACTTCTGGCAATAATCGCTCTTGGTATTGAGCTCCGCGTACATGATGTTGTCGTAGATATAGCGGATGATCTGCAGGACGGCTTCGAGGTTGTTCTGCATGTTCGGGACCTCGACGTAGCTGATGGCGCCGCCGGTGGAAAGCGCCTGGAACTGCGACTCGAAACGGAGCTTTTCAAACGCATCGATGTGCTCGGTGACGTGGACATGATAGCTGTTTGTGATGTACGGCTTATCCGTGACGCCCGGGATGATGCCGAAGCGGCGCTGGAGGCACTTGGCGAATTTATACGTGGTGCTCTCGAGCGGGGTGCCGTACAGGCCAAAGCCGATGGTGGTCTCTGCCTTCCACTTTTCGCACGCGGCGTTCATGTACTTCATGACGGCGAGCGCGAACGGCGTTGCGCTGGGGTCCGTATGGGACTTGCCCGTCATGTAGCGCACGCACTCGCACAGGCCGGCATAGCCGAGCGAGATGGTGGAATAGCCGCCGTAGAGAAGCTTATCGATAGGCTCGCCCTTCTTGAGGCGAGAGATCGCGCCGTACTGCCAGAGGATCGGGGCGGCATCGGACAGCGTGCCCTTCAAGCGGTTGTGGCGGCACATGAGTGCGCGGTAGCACAGGTCGAGGCGGTCATCGAAGACCTTCCAGAATTTTTCCATATCGCCGCCGGAGCTGAGCGCGACATCGACGAGGTTCAGCGTCACGACGCCCTGATTGAAGCGGCCGTAGAACTTATAGTTGCCGTTTTCATCCTTCCACGGGCTGAGTGCGCTGCGGCAACCCATGACCGGGAAGCAGTTGCCTTCTTTGAGCTCTTTCATCTTCTTTTCGGAGATGTAGTCCGGCACCATGCGCTTTGCGGTGCACTTTGCGGCAAGCTCGGTGAGGTAATAGTATTCGCTGCCGGGGGTAATGTTATCCTCCTGCAAAACATAAATGAGCTTCGGGAATGCCGGGGTAACCCACACGCCCTTTTCGTTTTTGACGCCCTCATAGCGCTGGAGTAGCACTTCCTCGATAATCATGGCGAGGTCGCGCTTTTCGCGCTCGTTTTTCGCCTCGTTCAGATACATAAACACGGTGATGAACGGCGCCTGACCGTTCGTCGTCATCAAAGTCACGACCTGATACTGGATGGTCTGCACGCCGCGCTTGATCTCCTCACGCAGACGGCGCTCCACCATTTTGGAGATTTGGGCCTCATCCGGGGAAACGCCAAGCTCGCCGATCTCGACTTCGACCTCACGGCGGATTTTCTCGCGGGAGATCTGCACGAACGGCGCGAGGTGCGCGAGGCTGATGCTCTGACCGCCGTACTGGTTACTTGCAACCTGCGCGACGATTTGCGTGGCGATGTTGCAGGCGGTGGAGAAGCTGTGCGGCTTTTCAATGAGCGTGCCGGTAATGACCGTGCCGTTTTGCAGCATGTCTTCGAGGTTTACGAGGTCGCAGTTGTGCATGTGCTGCGCGAAATAGTCCATATCATGGAAATGGATGATGCCCTGCTCGTGTGCTTCGACGATTTCGCGCGGAAGCAAAATGCGGCGCGTGATGTCTTTGGAGACCTCGCCGGCCATGTAATCGCGCTGGACGCTGTTTACGGTTGGATTTTTATTCGCATTTTCCTGCTTAACTTCCTCGTTGTTGCACTCGATAAGGCTGAGAATCTGGTTATCGGTGGTATTGGCGCGGCGCGCAAGCGAACGCGTATACCGGTAACAGATATACTCCTTAGCAACATCGAACGCACCCTGCCCCATGATCTGCTTTTCTACGAGGTCCTGTATTTCTTCCACGGACGCTGCGCGGCCCATGGCGACGCACGCTCCTTCGACATTTGCAGCGATTGTGCGAATTTGCTCGTTCGTAAGTCTCTGACGCTCGTCGATCTCTTTATTCGCCTTGGAGACAGCGACGATGATCTTCGTGATATCAAACACTGCTTCTGAGCCGTTTCTCTTAATGATCTTCATGTTTCTTACCGCTCCTTCATACCACACGCGGGGTGAGGTCATGCTCTTCCCCTTAGGTTTCCATAATCACTTTCCATAATTTTCTTTATATTGAATATTTATGCGTAACCACAAGATATTGTGTTCGTTTTTGCGGTTCCTGCCGCAAGCACCCTACCAGTATACACCGAAGTTGGCGTCTTGTCGAGTAGTAAATGCGCTTTATTTTAAATTTCTTTTTGTACCCTTTTACCCATTATGCGATAAAGCGTGAAAGGGCGGCGCAGAGCGCTGCGGCAAAACGCGATTTGGATGTGAAAAAAGGACACACCGCGCGGGGCTGTGTGTCCTGAAATTTTTTTCTTTTTATAGGCTCCATCTAAATTGAGAGAAAGGGAGAGATACAAAGAACTGATGTAAATCTCGCAGTGTTTCTCTTTCCGTTAAAGCTTGCGGGTATAAAAAAGGGCGATCATTGACCGCCCTTTAGGGAACCCATGTAACTGGGTTCCCTACGGCTAAACAGTCCACCGGACTATTTAGCCTACCTTCCTAGTTTTTATGTAGGCAAAGAGATTTCGCCATTTGCGAATGGCGACCAAAGGCTTTGCCTTTGGAATCCACGGCCTTTTGAAAAAGGCCGGCGAAAACTTTTACGTACCGTTACGGGAAAATTGTGCTTACTCTTCCTCTGCTTTTTCCGGCAGAAGATTTGTCATGCTCTTCAGGCTAATGCCGAGCGTGGACATATTGTGCAGGAGCGCGGAGGTAGTCGGCTGGATAATGCCGCCTACACCGAGCAGGATAAGCATGAGGTTGAAGCCGACGATGAAGCGATAATTGCGGTGGATGCGCGCCATGAGCGCGGTGCTGAGCTGACGCAGTGTGACAAGCTCATAGAGGTCGCCTGCTGCGACGGTGATGTCCGCGATCTCTCTGGCGATGGCGGCACCGGTATTGATGGCGACGCCGACGTTTGCTTCGGACAGCGCCGGGGAATCGTTTACGCCGTCGCCGACCATGATGACGGTGCGGCCCATTTCCTTTTCGCGGCGGATGAAGCTGGCCTTATCCTCCGGCAGCACCTCGGCATAGAACTCATCCACGCCGACCTCGGCTGCGACGGCCTCGGCGGTCTTCTTGTTATCGCCGGTCATCATGACGACCTTTTTGATGCCGCAATCGTGCAGGGCGCGGATGGCGTCCTTTGCTTCCTTACGCAGCGGGTCGGAGATGCAGATGACGGCAGCCAGCACGCCGGAAATGCACAGATAAAGGTGCGAATACTCGGCCGGGAGCGCGTGGAACTTCGCTTCCTCGCCCTCCGGGATCACGCAGCCTTCATCTTCAAACGCGAAGTGCGCGCTGCCGATGATGACTTTTTTGCCCTCCACGGTGCTGGAAATGCCGTGCGCGACGACGTACTCGACTTTGGAGTGGTACTCTTCGTGGGAAAGGCCGCGCTCTTTGGCTTCTGCGACGACGGCGTTTGCCATGGAATGCGGGTAGTGCTCCTCAAGGCAGGCGGCAAGACGCAGCATTTCGCTTTCCTCGCGGCCGCCGAACGTTTCAATCATGGCGACGCGCGGCGTTGCATACGTCAGCGTGCCGGTCTTATCGAACACGATGGTATCGGCATTTGCGACGGCTTCCATGAAGCGGCCGCCCTTGACGGAGATGTGATGTGCGCTGCTCTCGCGCATGGCGGACAGCACCGCGATCGGCATGGAGAGCTTCAGCGCGCAGGAGAAGTCGACCATCAGCACAGCGAGCATCTTTGTGACGTTGCGCGTCAAAAGATAGGTCAGCACCGTACCGCCGAGCGTGTACGGCACGAGCTTATCGGCAAGGCGGGACGCCTTATCCTCTGCGGTGGACTTCAGCTTTTCGGATTCTTCGATCATGTGGACGATGCGGTCATAACGGCCGCCGCCCATGGCTTTTTCGACGCAGATGACGCACTCGCCCTCTTCGGCGACGGTGCCGGCATACACGTAGCTGCCAACGGACTTCTGCACCGGCAGAGACTCGCCGGTCATGGAAGCCTGGTTGACCATGGCTTCGCCCTCGACGACCTTGCCGTCAAGCGGGATCATATTGCCTGTGCGCACGACGATGCAGTCGCCCGCCTGGATGTCACCGATCGGTACGAGCACCTCGGTGCCGTTTGTCTTGAGCCAGACCTTATCGACATTGAGGGACATCGCACCCGCGAGGTCGGCGACGGACTTTTTGTGCGTCCACTCTTCTAAGATCTCGCCGAGGCGGAGCATGAACATGACGGAGCCCGCCGTATCGAAATCGCCGCGGACGATGGAGACGGTGACGGCCGTGGCATCGAGCACTGCGACGGAGAGATGGCCGTGCAGCAATGCCTTTACGCCCTCTTTGATATACTTTGCGGAGCGGATGATGGCGAGCATCATGCGGATGGGCGCCGGGAAGAACATTTTGGAGATGGCGCGGCGCAGCACCGTGAAGACGAGCTTATCTTCAAACTCACGGTTTAATGCGCGGGCGGTGTGGTCCGGCACAAGCTCCATGCTCTCAGCCTTTGCGAACGAGAATGTCGCGAGGGCGCAGATGAGGGCCGCGCGGTCAGACTGATAGACGATGACGGCGTCCTGTGTGCGGTCATAGACCTTGACTTCCTTCACGCCGTCTACGGCGCGCAGGTAATACTCTAAAATATCGGCTTCTTTCAGCGTCATGCGGCCGCAAACGAGATGCACACGCATGTGTCCGCGCGCTTCATGCAGAATTTTACACTTCATAACTTTATCCTTCTATATAGCATTGTATGGAAAGCCGCGATGAACCCACCGCGGCGAATGAACGAAAAAGAGAGCCGCTTTTGCGGCTCTCCGGTAATTCGGACCCGGGAATAGACCCGCGATCAAGCTTCGGTGGATTCTTCCGTGGAAGCAGTTTCTTCTGTGCACTCGCAAGCTGCATCTTCGATGACCTCTGCGGCATCAGCGGCAGCGCGCTGCTCGTTGATCTCCTTAGCGTCGGTCAGGATGTCGTTTGCGTTCTCCTTGATGGTCGTGACGGTCGTCATGACGCACTCCTTAGCACGCAGAGCTGCTGCGGTGGTCTCGGTGTAGACCTTCTTAGCGTCCTTGCTGCTGAGCACCTTGATGCCCGCGGTACCAAACAGAACACCTGCTGCGAAAAGACCGATTTTTGCCCAATTCATAAAAATACCTCCTGTATTTTGGGTCACACAAAAGTGTGTGCCTCATAAAATTACTTTTTCATGTGTCCGCTGATGAGAGTCAGCACGAAGAACAATACGGTAAGCCTTGCAAAACGCTTGTGCATTTTCATGTTTCTTCACCACCTTGTTCGTTCTGGCAAAAAAATAGCATGATTTTTACCGAAATTCAACAGTTTTCACACAGAAAACACAATTTTCTCTCATTCGTAAAAAACAGTCCCCGAGTTAGTTATGTCATTTTGGACAATTTGTAAAAAACAGGTTTGGTTAGTTTTGACGAACACGCATTTACCCAGCATTCGCGCCGTTTTTTAGATACTGAGGGAAGCATGAACTGCTGTTGATTTCGGGATTTTAACGCGGAACAAAACAACATTTCGCTCGTTTTGCTCCAAAAAGTCGTGATAATTCCATTTAGACTTTCGGCACAGCTTTCCGTTTGCGCATGAACGGCACACAGCGGTTCACGCGGTGCTTATAGGTTTGGTACGCTGCGCCGCAGTGCACCTCTAATTTCTGCTCTGTGCGGTGCATAAGGACAGACAGGAAGACGCGCAGCACGGGCAAAAGTGCCACCAGCCACACGTTGCCATCTATGAGGAACACGCCGGCCGCGAAGAAAAGCGCCGCTGCACAGCGCGGGTTGCGGCACCGTGCATAAACGCCGCCGCAGTAATACGGGCAATCTGCACAATGCTGCTGCGTCTGCGCGTAAATGACGGCATCGCAATACAGGTGCACGGCGAAAAGCAGGAGCAATAGTCCTGCGACGAACTGCACCGGGTAAACGGCAGGAAGCGCCAAACGCGGCAGCAGATGCACGGTGTCTAAAAGCACGGCTGTGAGCACCACTGCGGCGGATATGATGCAAAATGTCGTTTCGGTTCTGCATATTTCTTTCTTTTGCTTCATCGTTTTTGCCCCCTAACGACTTTGTTTTTAAGTTAGTTAAAACTAACTTTCGAGCTTATTGTACGCCTGCTTTTTTCGCTTGTCAAGAGCAATATGTGAAAAGCAGGCGTTTCTTTAAAAACTCCCTATATAATGTAATAGCGGAGATCACCGGGTTTGGCGGCGGTCGAGGACGCTTTCGCGCACAAGCACCTCGGGCACGAGGGCTTCGCGCAGGGTCTCCGGGACATCCTTTTGCAGGCGGGTGTATAAACGGTCTACCGCCAAGGCCCCGAGACGCTGCTTTTGCACCTGCATGGTCGTCAGCGGCGGCGTGAGTGCGGCGCTGATGCTGGAATCGTCGAACCCGATGACGGAGACGTCCTGCGGGATGCGGTAGCCGAAACGTAGGAGCGCTTCGCATGCACCGGCGGCGATGCGGTCGTTATCGGCAAAAAAGGCCGTGGGCAATAGTGGGTCGCGGCGCAGGTAGGCTTCCATATCTGCGCGGGCTTCCTCTTCCGTCGGTGTCAGGCGCACAATGCGGCGGGCAGCATCGCGGGAAGCCTCCTCGGGCAGGGCATGCAGGGCGCTTAAATAGCCGCTTTGGCGCTCGCGAAAATTGCGAATTTCCACGCTGCTGTGCAGATACCCCAAGCGCGTGTGGCCGCAGTCGATGAGATAGCGCACTGCGCGCCACGCGCCGTAGAGGTTATCGATGACGACGGAATCGTAGTGGAGGGACGGGAAGTAATTATCGAGCAGAACGATGGGACAGTTTAATTTTTCAAACGGGGCCATGTCGGCGGTGTGCATTTCGGTGGCGAGCAGGATAATGCCCGCGCACGGCTCGCTTTGTATGGCGCGTATTTGCTCATCGGCGGGCTGACTGCCGTAAAAATACCGCACGGAAAGGGCGTAGCCGAGCGTGCGGGCTTCTTCTGTGACGCCCTGCGTGAGGCGCTCGAAAAACAGGGTATCCCCCACCACCTTGCCGTGGCGCTTATAGATGACGAGCTGCAAAAGGCCGTTTGGGGACTTTCTGTGCGGACGCGATAAGCCCATTTCGTCGGCGAGCTTTAGGATGCGCTGCCGTTCTTTTTCGCTGATGCCCGGTTGATTCCGCAGCACGAGCGAGACGGTGGCCTCTGAAACGCCCGCGCGCTGCGCAAGCTGCTTTGCCGTGACTTTGCCCATGGTTTTCTCCCCTATATAAATAGTATAGAAACAGCATAGCGGGTTTTAATCCGTTCGTCAAGACGAAGAACATACGAAAATTTACTGAATAATTTAGTAAATTATTTGAAACATCTTCTTTTCTTCGCTGAAAATGACGAAAACATGGCTTTATTTCGCACAGGTCATACAGAATATGGGGTAAATTTGCAGGCGGCATCATTGGCTTTGGGCGGCTTATGCTAAAATAAAAGCAGAAAAAACGCGGCTGAGCCGCATGAGACATACTTTTAAGGAGAAACCTATGAGCCATATTAAAATCGGTTTTGCGCCGACCAGACGCAGCATTTTTTCCGCCCCGGACGCCATTAAATACCGCGGCCTGACCGCAGAGCGCCTGCGCGAGCTTGGCGTGGACTTTGTAGACATTGACGACATCAACGAGGAAGGTCTGCTGTACGACGAAAACGACCGCTTGAAGATCGTGGAGAAATTCAAGAAAGAGAAGATTGACGGGCTTTTCCTGCCGCACTGCAATTTCGGCACGGAATACGAATGCGCCCGCCTTGCAAAAGACCTGAACGTGCCGGTGCTGCTTTGGGGCCCGCTTGACGAGCGTCCGGAGCCGAACGGTGTACGTTTGCGCGACACGCAGTGCGGGTTGTTTGCGACCGGCAAGGTGCTGCGCCGCTTCGGCGTACCGTTTACGTACCTGACGAACTGCCGCCTGAACGACCCGGTATTTGAGCGCGGCGTGCGCGATTTCCTTGCGGTATGTAACGTGGTGCGCACATTCCGCAATATCCGCATTTTGCAGATCGGCCCGCGTCCGTATGATTTTTGGTCCACGATGTGCAACGAGGGCGAGCTGCTCGAAAAATTCAACATTCAGCTGGCGCCTATCCCGCTGCCGGAGCTGACAAGCGAAGTGAAAAAGGCGATCGCAGACGGCGACGATGTACAGAACACCATCGCCTACTGCCGCGAGAACATGGAGATCAACGTGACGGACGAGCAGCTGACGAATGTTGCGGGCCTTGCCGTCGCGATGGAACGCCTCATCAAAAAGTACCACTGCAACGCGGGTGCGATCCAGTGCTGGAACGCTCTGCAGGACGAGCTCGGCATCATGCCATGCGCCGCAAACGCGCTGCTGAACGACAAGGGCATTCCGATCGTGTGCGAGACGGACATTCACGGTGCGGTGACGGCGCTGCTTGCCGAAGCCGCCGCAAACGACGACACGCGCGGCTTCTTCGCCGACTGGACAATTCGCCATCCGGACAACCCGAACGGCGAGCTTTTGCAGCACTGCGGGCCGTGGCCGCTTTCCGTTGCGGGCTGTAAGCCGTGCATCACGTATCCGTTGGCGTTCGATTACCCGGGCGCGCTGACGGCGGAAGCAAAGCACGGCGACGTCTCCCTCCTGCGCTTTGACGGCGACAACGGCGAATACAGCCTGCTGCTTGGCCGCGCGAAGGGCATTGACGGGCCGAAAGGCATGGGCACGTATCTCTGGGTAGAAGTGGAGAACATCAAGCGGCTGGAAGCGAAGATCGTGGAGGGGCCGTACATTCACCACTGCGTGGGCATCCACAAGGATGTTGTGCCGGTGCTGTACGAAGCGTGCAAGTATATCGGCGTGAAACCTGACCTCTACGACCCGATTGAAGAAGAGGTAAAGGCATACTTACGAGGTGAATAAAATGACCGTGCAGGAACTGGAAAAGAAAAGCTGGGCGCTGCGCCGCCATGTGGTGGACATCATCATGGCGGGCGGCGGTGGGCACATCGGCGGCGACATGAGCGTTTTAAACGCGCTGCTTGTCCTTTATAAAAACCACCTGAATATTTCCCCGGAAACAACAGCCGACCCGAACCGCGACCGCTTTGTGCTCTCGAAAGGGCACGCGGTGGAAGCGCTGTATGCGGTGCTTTCGGACTGTGGGTTTCTTGACCTTGAGGACGTGAAAGCGCGGTTCTCGAAATTCGGCTCGCCGTATATCGGACACCCGAACAACAAGCTGCCGGGCATTGAGATGAACTCCGGCTCGCTGGGCCACGGACTGCCGGTGTGCGTCGGCATGGCGCTTGCGGGCAAGCGCAGCGGCAAAAGCTACCGCGTTTACACCGTGATGGGCGACGGCGAGCTCGCCGAGGGTTCCGTTTGGGAAGGAGCGATGGCGGCGGCAAACTATAACCTTGATAATCTCTGCGCCGTGGTAGACCGCAACCGACTGCAAATTTCCGGCAACACGGAGGACGTGATGAAGCTAGACAGTCAGGAGCAGCGCTGGGCTTCGTTCGGCTGGAATGTCATCAGCGTGGACGGCAACAACATTGAGGCGCTTGACGCGGCTTTCACGGCGGCGAAGCACCATGCGGGTCAGCCGACGGTCATCATCTCCAACACGACGAAGGGCTACGGCAGCGTTTTGATGGAAAATAAGGCGAGCTGGCACCACCATTTGCCGAACGACGAGGAATACAAGATCATCATGCATGACTTTGACGAACGAGAGGAGGCGATGTGCCGTGAATAAAATTCCGAACCGGCAGGCGATTTGTGACACGCTGATGAAAGCCGCTGCGCACGACCCGGACATCACCGTGCTGTGCAGCGACAGCCGCGGCAGCGCAAGCCTTGCGAAGTTTGCCGAACGCTTCCCGGAGCAGTTTGTGGAGATGGGCATTGCGGAGCAGGACCTTGTGAGCGTGGCCGCCGGCATGGCAAGCTGCGGCCGCAAGGCGTTTGCGGCCTCCCCCGCCTGCTTCCTTTCGACGAGAAGCTACGAGCAGGCGAAGATCGACTGTGCGTACTCGAACACGAATGTGACGCTTATCGGCATTTCGGGCGGCGTGAGCTACGGTGCGCTGGGCATGAGCCACCACAGCGCGCAGGACATTGCGGCGATGAGCGCCATCCCGAACATGCGCGTCTACCTGCCGAGCGACCGCTTCCAGACGGCGAAGCTCATTGAGGCGCTGTTAAAAGACGAAAAGCCGGCATATCTGCGCGTGGGGCGCAACCCCGTGGAGGATATTTACACGGAAGAAAGCTGCCCGTTTGAGATGGACCGCGCAACGGTACTTTCTGAGGGCACGGATGTTGCGATCATCGCGTGCGGCGAGATGGTGCGCCCGGCGCTCGATGCAGCGGAGATCTTGAAAGCGCAGGGCATCTCTGCGACAGTGCTCGACATGTACTGCGTGAAGCCGCTCGACAGCGCTGCGGTCATCCGCGCGGCAGAAAACGCGAAGGCCGTGCTGACCGTTGAGGAGCACGCGCCGTTTGGCGGGCTCGGCAGCATGGTGGCGCAGGTCGTCGGCGAAAACTGCCCGAAGTTCGTGAAAAACCTCAGCTTGCCGGACGCGCCGGTCATCACGGGCACGTCAAAGGAAGTGTTCGACTACTACGGCCTGAACGCCGCGGGCATTGCGCAGAGCGCGAAAGAATTGCTCGCCCGCGAGGAGAAAGGACAAAACGCATGAAGCGATACATTCTCTCCATCGACCAGAGCACGCAGGGCACGAAGGTGATGCTGTTTGACGAGGCCGGCAAAAAAATCGCGCGCACAGACCGCCCGCACAAGCAGTACATTGACGAAAACGGCTGGGTGGAGCATGATTTAAATGAAATTTACGAGAATCTGCTCGCCGCTGCCAAAGAACTTTTAGATGTGACCGGCGTGCAGACCGAAGAAATCGCGGCGGTCGGCATCAGCAACCAACGCGAGACGGTCGCGGCGTGGGACAGAACGACGGGGCTGCCCGTGGGACGTGCCATCGTGTGGCAGTGCGCCCGTGCAAAGGACATTTGCGACGCGCTTGACGAGCACGCGGGACTGGTGCGCATGAAGACCGGCATTCCGCTTTCGCCGTATTTCTGCGCCGCGAAAATGGCATGGATCCTGCAAAATCGCGCGGACGCAAAGGCGCTTTCGGAGATCGACGCGCTGTGCCTTGGCACGATCGACAGCTACCTTGTGTTCCGCTTGAGCGAGGAAAAGAGCTTTAAAACAGACTACTCCAACGCGAGCCGCACGCAGCTTTTCAACATCCACACGCTCTCATGGGATAAAGAGCTTTGCGAATTATTCGGCGTGCCGGAAAATTGCCTGCCGGAGGTGTGCATGAGCGACAGTGTGTTCGGCACGACGACGCTCGGCGGACTGTTCTCGAAGCCGGTGCCGATCTGCGGTGTTTTGGGCGACAGTCACGCCGCGCTGCTCGGGCAGAATTGCCGCCGCCCGGGCGAGATCAAGGCGACGTACGGCACGGGCTCCAGCGTGATGATGCAGACGGGCACGCAGCCGGTGAACAGCTCCGGCGGGCTTGTGACGAGCCTTGCGTGGGGCCTCAATGGGCAGGTGAACTATGTGCTCGAGGGCAACCTGAATTACACGGGCGCGGTCATCACGTGGCTGAAGGAGGACGTCTCCCTCATCGCTTCGGACAGCGAGAGCGAGCAGCTTGCGCGGCAGGCAAACCCCATGGACAAGACGTACTTTGTGCCGGCGTTTACGGGGCTTGGCGCGCCGTACTGGGACAGCGAGGCGACGGGGCTGCTGACGGGCATCACGCGCACGACGGGGCGCGCGGAGCTTGTGAAGGCGGGACTGGAGTGCATTGCGTACCAGATCACCGACCTTGTGCTGCGCATGGCACAGGACGCGGGCTTACCGCTTTCCGAGCTGCGCGCAGACGGCGGCCCAACCGCGAACAAGTACCTGATGCAGTTCCAGAGCGACATAGCGCAGGTGACGGTTTCGGTGCCGGACGTGGCGGAGCTTTCGGGCTTTGGCGCGGCGTGCGCGGCGGGGTTCTCCTGCGGGTTATATGACCCGGAGACGATCTTCGCGAGCATGCACCGCACGTGCTTTACACCGGCGATGGAAAATGCCGAACGCGAGGCGCGCTACAACGGCTGGCAGAAGGCCGTTCGGCAGGCGCTGACGCATTAAATCATATTGAATTTCAAAACGCATATTCGCGGTTTTCCCCTGCGGATATGCGTTTTTTCACACTTTTTGGTGCTTTCGGTTGACAACACACATTGTTTTGTAATAGACTGTTTGTAACGCCGAAACGCGGCGAACGTGTTTGGATTTTGGAGGAATCGTTTTGGAAAAAATCACCATTCGTAAAGGAACGGCGGCGGATATCCCTGCTGTCGTGGAGAATTACAATCATATTTTTGACTATGACAAATCCGGAAAAGGCACATCCGGCTGGCCGCGCGGCATTTACCCGAACGAGAATGTCGCAAAAGAAGCTGTTGCTGCCGGTGAATTGTACGTTGCGGAGATCGACGGCAAGGTCTGCGGCTCGGCACGCATCAACCATGAGCAGTCGCCGGAGTATAAACGCGCGAACTGGACACACAAGGATGCGCCTGCGGAAAAGGTCATGGTGCTGCACACGCTGGCAGTCGACCCGCATTTTGGCGGCAAGGGCGTGGGTTCGGCACTCATCCGCTATTTTGAGCAGTACGCCTTAGAGCATGACAGCCCGTACCTGCGCATGGACACGGGCGGCGGCAACTCCCGCGCACGCGGGCTTTATGCGCACCTGGGATTCACGGAAGCCGACATTTTGGAATGCCACTGGGGCGAACACATGCCCGTCATCTACATGGTGTGCTTGGAAAAAACGCTGCTGTAAAGGAGAATGGACGTGCTGAAACAGATTCGCTATTTTCAGGCTGTGGTGCAGACGGGCAGCTTTTCGGAAGCTGCCGAACAGTGCCACATTTCGCAATCTGCCGTATCGCAGCAAATTCAGTCTTTGGAGCGCGACCTCGGGTTTTCTTTATTGGAGCGCAAAAACCGGCGCTTCAGCCTGACGCCTGCCGGGGAATATTTTTACCGCAAAAGCCTCATTTTGCTCGCTGACCTTGACCGCATCTGTGCGGAATCGATGAAACTTGCGCGCGGTGACGGCGCGGTGCTGCGCATCGGCTACCTGCGCTCATACACGGGGCACGAGCTGTACGGGGCGCTTTCTGCATTTGCCGAAAAATACCCGCAGGTGACGGTGCAGATGCACAGCGGCGATCACGAGGACCTCTATCACCTGCTGCGCAGCGGGCAAATCGATCTCATTTTGAGCGACCAGCGGCGCGCCTTTGCGGACGCATATGTCAACCTCGTCTTGGCGACGCGCCCGTGCGTCATCGAGGTGCCGACGGATAGCCCCCTTGCGGCGCTGGAACGCATTGACCCCGCAGAGCTCAAGAACTGCCCATGCGTGCTTGTCAGCGCGGTGGATCAGCGCGAAAACGAGTGGGACTATTACCACCACATCATCGGTTTTCCGGGCGACGTACTGTATGCGGAAAACTTGGAAGAAGCACGCATGCTGGTGCTGAGCCGCCACGGGTTTATGCCCTCGGACGGCGAGGGCCCTGTGCCTGCACTGCCCCTCATCCGCGTGCCGCTCGTGCGGCATGACACGCCCATTTTGCGCAAATACTGCGCGTTTTGGAAAAAGGACAACTCCGGGTTTTATGTGGAATCCTTTGGTGAAGCGCTCACCGAACAATTTAAGCTTTGACCTTTGCCGCACCGAGCTTCGGTGCGGTATTTGCTTTATATAAGAAAAACTTATCTTTTTCTGTTGAAATCCGAATTGATTTCTCCCCTTTTCTTCTTTATAATGAAAAATAAGATCAAATAGAATGCGAAAGCTGCACGTTTTTGGCTTTCGCGTAAAACCGAAAGGGGAACACAGCAATGGAACTTATTAAAAAGAACTTCGGCTTCGGCTGCATGCGTCTCCCGATGCTCGAAAACGGCGAAGTGGACATTCCGCAGACATGTCAGATGGTCGACGCGTTTTTGGACGCCGGCTTCAACTACTTTGACACGGCGCACGGCTACATCAAGGGCAAAAGCGAAACGGCGCTGAAGGCTGCGCTGACAAGCCGCTACCCGCGCGACAAGTACATTTTAACGGACAAGCTGACGAACTTCTTCTTCAAAAACGAGGAGGACATCCGCCCGCTGTTCCAGAGCCAACTTGAGGCCTGCGGCGTGGAGTATTTCGATTTCTACCTGATGCACGCGCAGAATGCAGAGCATTTCCGCTATTTTAAGGCGGCGCGCGCGTATGAAACGGCGTTTGAACTCAAAAAAGAGGGCAAAATTCGCCATGTGGGCATCTCTTTCCACGACCGTGCGGCGGTGCTGGATGAAATTCTGACCGAGTACCCGGAAATTGAGATCGTACAGATCCAGTTCAACTATGTCGATTATGACGACCCGGCTGTGGAGAGCCGCAAGTGCTACGAGGTATGTGAGAAGCACGGCAAGCCCGTTGTGGTCATGGAGCCGGTAAAAGGCGGCAACCTTGTGAACCTGCCCGAGGAAGCGAAGAAGGTGCTCGACGACCTGCACGGCGGCAGCCCGGCAAGCTACGCGATCCGTTTTGCGGCGGGCTTCCCGAACATTAAGATGGTGCTTTCCGGCATGAGCAACATGGAGCAGATGGAAGACAACATCAGCTACATGAAGGATTTTAAGCCGCTCGACGAGAAAGAACTCGCGGCGGTGAACAAGGTACAGCAGATCTTCCACGACATGCACCTCATCCCCTGCACGGCGTGCCGCTACTGCACAGACGGCTGCCCGCAGCACATTTCCATCCCGGACCTCTTCGCTGTGATGAACACGAAGCAGATCTACCACGACTGGAACGCAGACTACTATTACAGCAATGTACACACGGCGCCCGGCCGCAAGGCATCCGACTGCATCAAATGCGGCAAGTGCGAGAAGGCATGTCCGCAGCACCTGCCCATCCGCAAGCTGCTTGAGGACGTTGCGGCAGAGTTTGAGAAGAAGTAAGTTTAGGTTATCATTTTAAATTTTTAAGCATAGAAAAAGCAGATACACTCGATGTGGGTTCGAGGGGCATCTGCTTTTTGTTGTCTTTCGATTTTTAATTTTAAGTGCGATGTTTTTTCTTTTCTATGAAGCTTCGCTTCATCAAGAAACCCCTTGATAAGGTTTCTTGCGGCAGAATAATTCACTGGACTATTCCGCCTATCTTCCTGATCTCTGGTTAGGCAAAGGTATTTCGAGCTCTGCGGAGCTCGACTTAGGGCTCTGCCCCAAGAACCTGTGACCTTTTTGAAAAAAGGTCAATCAAAAACTTTATTGGTCATGCTCCCCGACAGCACCGTTTCACTCCGCTTCGCTCAAAAGCATACGGTCGTTATCGAGGTCTTTGCCGGCGGCCTGCTTGAAGCGGTCGAGGAGGTCGGCGACGGTCATGTGGGCGCGCTCTTCGCCGGTGACGTCCAAAATAATTTTGCCGGCGTTCATCATGATGGTGCGGTTGCCGAGCTCCAATGCGGACTGCATATTATGCGTGATCATCATGCACGTAAGGTGGTTTTCCTCTACGGTGTTTTTTGTGAGCTCAAGCACCTTTTCGGCGGTTGCGGGGTCAAGTGCGGCGGTGTGCTCATCGAGCAGGAGGAGCTTTGGCGGGTTATACGTGGCCATCATGAGCGTAAGCGCCTGGCGCTGGCCGCCGGAAAGCAGGCCCACGGGCTGGGTCATGCGGTCCTCAAGCCCCATGCCGAGCAGCGAAAGCCGCTCGCGGAACGCCTGTCTATCTTTGCGGGAAATGGAGCTGAGCCAGCCGCCGTGCCCCGCTGCAAGCGCGAGGTTTTCCTCAATGGTCATGCCCGGCACACTGCCGCGCATGGGGTCCTGAAACAGTCTGCCGATGCTGCGGGCGCGCTTATACTCCGGCATGAACGTGATGTCCTTGCCGTCAAGCTCAATTTTACCGCTGTCCGTGAAAAAGCTGCCGGAAATGGCGTTGAAGAGCGTCGATTTGCCCGCGCCATTTGCGCCGATGACGGTGATGAAATCGCCCTTTGCGGCGTGGAAGCTGAGGTCCTCAATCGCCTTTTTGGCGTTGACCGTGCCGGGATTGAAGGTTTTTGAGATATGCGTAAGCTTAAGCATGGGTGCGCTCCTTTCCGAAACGGCGCTTCAGATACGGAAGCTGTTTTTTGAGATACGGGCCGGAGATCGCCAAAATGACGATGACGGACGAGACGAACTTGAGCATAAATGCGGGCAGGTTGAACCGCAGCGCGATGGTATACACAAGGCGGAACACGAACGCGCCAACGACCATGCCGAAGATACGCAGCGGGATTTTACCCTTACCGAAAAATGCGCCGCCGATGAGGAGCGAGGCCAGTGCGACCGTGACCATGCCGGTGCCGATATCGATGCTGACGGACTTCTGCGACTGCGCGAGCAGGCAGCCCGAAAGCGCCGTAAATGCGTTGGAAATGCACAGGCCGATGATGGTCGTTTTGACCGGGTTGATGGACGAGGAGCGGACCATATCCGGGTTATTGCCGGTGGCGCGAATGGCGAGGCCGAGGCGCGTACGGAGGAAAAGCCCCAGCACAACAGCCACGAGCACGACGGCGATGATGATGACGATGAGCTTATACTGCCCGGAGAGCGGCGTATTTTCGAGCGCTGAGCGCATTTTGGTGAAGACCGTATCGGAATTATTGAGGTTCAGGAGCGACGCGCCGTTCATGATACCAATGTTGACGGAGTAAAGCGCAGTATTGACGATGATACCGGCAAGCAGGCTATCGATGCCCATTTTCGTCTGCAAAAGTGCCGTGATGAAGCCGGACACCATGCCGCTTGCCATAGCGGCGGGGATTGCCAAAAACGGGTGGCCGGAAAGCGCAACGGACGCGCCGACGACCGCGCCGAGCGTGAAGCAGCCGTCTGTGGAAAGGTCACACACGTTCAGCATGGAATAGCTCAGGAATAACGCCAGGACGGTCAGCGAGCTGATGAGACCAAGCTCCAGCGCTGTCTGCCCAAGGGTCAGGATGGAATCGAAAGACATACAAAAACTCCTCGTTTTGATGATTTGGGATGATATGCCGAAGCCACGCGCCCGAAAACCGGGTGCATGGCAGCGGTGATTGCATTCTTATGGGTAAGTAAGGTATTGATGAAGTAAGGTAATATGAAGTGCTTTAAAGCTTATGGGGTAGGATAAGCTTTTGGGAAATTCAAATTAGGATTCAAGATCGCTGAAGCTTTCTGCGGTCGTGATCTTCTCTACTCTCGTGCAATACGGTGCGAAGGCTTCGGAGACGGTATCGAAGTCGAGGCCGAGCTTTTCGCAGATCTCGGTGTTGACCGTTGCGGTGCCGTTATCGAACGTAATGACCGGGGTGGTTGCCGGGTCTTTGCCTTCGGTGAGGATGGAAGCGATCATGTCTGCGGTCTCACGGCCGAGGTTTGCGTAATCGACGCCGTAGCCGAGGAACGCGCCGTTGAGAGCGAAGGAATCAGCGCCGGTGTAGTGCGGGATGCCTGCGTCTGCGAAAGTCTCATAAATGGCGAGCTCTGCCTTCATGATGGTGTTATCAGTCGGGGTGAACACGGCGTCTACACCGTCGGAAACGAGCGCCTGTGCGGCGAGCGCGACTTCTTCGGCGGTCGTTGCGGTGCGCTCTACATATTCAACGCCCTTGTCGTCGAGGTACGCTTTTGCGTGCTCAATGGCAGCGGTGGAGGAATCCTGTCCTACGTCGTACAGAAGGCCGATCTTCTGGGCATCGGAGTTCTGGGCGAAGATGAGGTTCATGACGGAGTTCGTATCGAGGTTATCGGAGGAGCCCGTCACGTTGCTGCCCGGCTCTTCGAGGGAAGCGACAAGGCCCGCGCCGACCGGATCGGACACAGCGGCGAACACGACCGGCGTTTTGCTGTCTTCCGTTGCGGACTGCATCGCCATGGCGACCGGCGTTGCGACGCCGACCATGAGGTCTACGTTATCGGCTGCAAAGTTTGCGATGATCTGGTTCATGACGTTCGCGTCGGCGTTGCAGTTGTCGTACTTCACGTTGATCGTGATGCCCTGCTCGCTTTCGATCTCATCGAGGCGCGCGTTGATGTTTTCGACGATCTGATTGAGGGAAGCGTCATCGACGTAGTTGCAGATGCCGATGGTGTACGATGCGCCGGAGGTGCTTTCGCTTGAAGCGCTCTCTTCACTGGACGCGCTGCTTTCGGAAGCAGCGGACGACGTGGCTTCGCTCGATGCGGAAGACGTGGAGGATGTGCTCTGCCCGCTGCAGGCAGCGAGGCTGAGGGTCATAGCGGCGGCGGTGATCATGGCAAATACGTTTCTGAGTTTCATAACTTTATCGATCCTTTCAGGTTTGTTTTAAAGAATTTAAATGCAGTTTGAAGATTTCGGATGCAGCGCGGCTGCGCCATCGTCTTTTGTAAACAAACATGAAATAACCTCCTTGAAAAACAAAAAATCCTGTCCCTGCAATTCCTTGCTGGGACAGGATCAAAATTCCTGCGGTGCCACCCGGCTTGGTATGTAAAACACATACCCTCTTACGCGTACCATCATACGCAGACCTTTGTTTACGGAGAGCCACACTCCGTCTCACATACTCGGGAAATCCTTTTCTGTTCGCCCTCAGAAGTCCATTCCGCTTTATCTTTCCGCCGTGATCCCACCATCCACGACTCTCTGTAAGAAAAGTTGCCTAAAGCGTACTCACTCTTCCTCAACGGTTTAGTGCATTGTAGCATACATTTTTTCGGTTGTCAATTAGGTTTTTGAAAAAATTTGAATTTTTGTAAAAAGGATAAATTTGTTAAAAATGGCTCATCAGCAATATTCAAGGTTTGTAAACCACTCGGCGCAGCCGTGATTTGTGGCAAATTCGACGAATGCTTCGGTTTCTTTTTCGTTTTCAAAGACGAGCTCGAACGTGTTCCAGCCGTTTTTGAGCGTGACGAGCGCGCACTGGCCGCGGTGGAACGCCGGGACGTAGGGCTGTGCAAAATCGCGCTCGACAATATACTCGCCGTTCATGTAGACCTTCTCCGCCGCCGTGCCGTTTACGGTCATGCGCACGGTCTGCTCGATGCCGGATTTGACGCGGAACGTGTAGCGGTACTTGCCTGCGGGCACCGGGAAGAACGCCGAGGGGATCTCCACCGTTTCCGTTTCGCCGGTCAAAAGATCTTCGCACTTGGCACAGCGGGCGTCCGGCACACCAGCCTCACACTGCCAGATGAAGCCATCCGCTTCAAAGCGGAACGTCAGGCGGTTGCTTTGAATGCGGCGCTTAAAGTATGCTTTTTCGAGCGTGAACGGGAAGCGCATCTCCTGCCCCGGCAAAAGCTCGAACGTGAAGGCGTTCGGCGCGGCGGTGATGACCTGCGGCAGGCCGATGGACACGCTTCCGCAGCGCTTTTGCTCCGTGGGGTTGCCGATGCAGAGCGCGAATTTATTCTCCCTATCGCTGCACAGCGCGACGTGCTCGGGGTACTCGAGATGCACAACGAGCGGCGCAACGGCGATGAGAGACTCCGTTTTGGTCTCTGCGTGCGCGGGCATTTGCTTGATGCTTTTGCACCATGGCCTTGCAATATACGGCGCGAAAACGGTCGGCTGCACCGTCACTTCGCTGCCGTAGTACGTCAAAATTTCGGTGCTCATGGCGGCGACGACGTCGCAGAACTCCCCCACCGTGCGGCTTTCACACATATTGGGGATATTGGCGGAAAGCACGAGCGCTTCGCCGATGGGCTTCGTCCAGCGCTCTTCGATGCCCGCGGGGTTCAAAATGCCGAGAATGGAGCCTGTCGTGGCGCCGGTGCAGTCCGTATCGTAGCCGAGCGAGACGGCTGTGCAGATGCCGCGGCCAAAATCGCCGCCGCTTGAGAGCAGGGCAAGCAAAATGAACGACAGGTTGATGGTGACATCCGTCCAGTTATCGGCGGGGTATTTAGCGAGCACCTTTTCGCGCACGTGCAGCACGTCGGGATCTGCTGCGTACCAAGCACGCACATCGGCAAAGGCGCGGGCGAGCTTGCCCTCCGGCGCTAAAAAGCTGTACGCGGTCTCGATGGCTGCGTTCAGGTCATCCGTCACGAACACGGCACTTTCGAGCGCGGCCAAAAAGCGCTCGGCATCGATGCCGTCGTCGTAGTGGTCTGTGCAGGCATCCTCCACGGCAAGCCTTGCCGCAAGGGCGGGATCACCCGGGGCGAGGCACGCCCAGAGCTCACTGCGAATGGCGGAGCCCATGCCGGCGAAGAATTTATTGTTGTACCGCCCGCTGAGCGGTGCGAAAATGCCTTTTTCGTTGTTGCTTTTCGCTGCGCCATATTCGTCGGGCATTTGGTCATCGTAGTAGTACTTCCACACGTCGCCGAGGTGATACCGGCTGACGGGCAGGCCCTTTTTCACGAGCAGCTCCAGCATGATGACCTGAATGTCGAGGTCGTCGTTCGGCAGCATTTCGGTGGGGACAGGGTCATAGTATGTGATCTCGTGCACGTCGAGGTTTCCCTCATACTTCATGCCGAGCGTGCCGCCCACGCATTTGCCTGTAAAGCAGCCCTTGAGTTTTTCAAAATAACGGTCATATTGCAGCTCCATTTGCCGCACCTCCCAAAAGATCTTGTCCTCATTGTAACACGCGTGCAGGCCAAAGTAAACGCCAAGAAAATGGTGGTTTTCTTAGCCAAAATGGCGAAAAAGCGGCACGTGCCCGGTGAAATCGCCAAAGCGCATGCCGCCTTATTATGCAACTTGTGTTACAGTCATCCCGTGACCTTTTTGCCGCTTAAATGCAGCACGCGGTCGCACTTTTCGGAGATAAACGCATCGTGCGTGACGATGATGCAGATCTTGTCCTTGCAGACCTGCTTTAGGGCCTCAAACATGCCCTCTGCGGAGGCTTTATCGAGGTTTGCGGTGGGCTCATCGAGCACGAAAACCGGGCGGTCATCGTAGAACGTGCGTGCCAAGGCGACCTTGCGGCGCTGGCCGCTGGAAAGATTTTTGCCCTCCGGCTCGATCTCGTAGTCCGCCGTTTTTTCGTTTACAAACTCCGTGAGGTTTGCGAGCTCCACGGCTTTGCGGAACTTCTTCTCGTCAAACGGCTTTTCCATGCAGATATTTTCTTTGAGCGTGCCTGCAAAAACGGAGACAAAGCCGGAATCGTAGCTTAAATAATTCCGAATCTCCGCGCCGCGCACGGTTTTATTGCCGGTTTTATTGCCGATTTTAAGCTCGACCTCGCCGCCTGTGGGCGTATAAAAGCCGATGAGCAGCTTTGTGAGCGTGCTTTTGCCGCTGCCGTTTTCGCCGGTGAGCGCGACGATCTCTCCCGTGTGCACCTGCGTTTCGGCGTGGGACAGAATGACTTTTTCCTCGTCATACGCAAAAGAAAGGTCCTTTGCAGTGAGCGCTGCATCACCTGCATTCTGAACAGAGGGCTTTGCCGTTTGCGTGGTGTTTTCGGTCGGCATGGAGAGAATTTCCCCGATGCGGTTTGTGGAGACCTTTACTTCGTTGACCTCGGCCATCCAGCCCGAGATGTGCAGGAACGGGCCGTAGAAGAAGCTGACGAGGTTCACGACGGCGATGAGCGTGCCGACGGTCGTTTCGCCGCGTACGACGAGGAACGAGCCCATGCCGAGCGCGATGATGAACATGCCGACGCCGAGGAAGTTATTGAGGAAACCGATGGCGCCCTGCAAAACGCTGAGTTTGCCGACGTACTTCTGCTTTTGCGCGTATGTATTCCCCACGCGCTTCTGCACCCAGCCGAGCACGCCGTAGGACTTAAACAGCATGTACTGGCTCAAAAACTCCTGTAAGATATTGCGGTTTTTGTCTTCGTTCTGCATGATCTGAATGCTGTTCATCTCAAGCTTCGGGGAGATGCGGATCATGGTGAAAATCAAAATCGGCACGACGACGATCATGACGACCGCGAGTTTCCACTCGAGAAGGAACATCAAAATAAAGCTGACGACGAACGTGAAGCTCTCGAAAAAGATGCTCGGGATGAGCGTTTTGGAATAGAAATTCGAGAGGGTCTCCGCGTCTTTTGTCATGCGCGTGAAGTAGTTATCCGCCGCGCCGCTGTCGAACGTCCTAAGGTCTGTGCGGTAGAGGTGCTCCACCATGGCGCTGCGCAGAGAAAGCTCCATGCGGCAGGAAAGCTTGCCCTGCAAAACGGACGTGACGACCTGTGAGATGCCGAGCACGAGCAAAACGCCGACCGCGATGATGAGACATGTGGTGAGCGGCATAGTGCTTGCATTTGTGGCGATGTCGAGGAACATTTTCATCAAAACAGACACCGCGATGACGGAAACGCCCAGCAGCACGGAAAAAATAACGAGCAAAATAAACTGCGGAACGTTTTGACGGATGAGGTGAAGGGAATGCCGGTTTTGCTCTTTCTTCATTTCAAAATCTCCTTTTTGTTGTCTGAACTCATCATGTGACAACATGAAAATTCAGCCGTTTATTTGTTTTGTGCAAAAGATCGACTTGCTCTCCCGTTTAACGCCAGTATACTACATCATCAAAATTTGTCTACTTTTTTTGTAAAACCATCTATTTTCACAATCAATTCGTCGAAATTTCCGCAAAATGACGAAAGCCGACGGCAGGGGATTTTTCGCACCGAGATAATCCCCTGCGATGCAGCCCAGAAGCACCGTGACGGCACCGCCGATCGGCAAGACGAAAAGACCCTTTAAATCAACATTCCAGATGACCATGAGCGCTATGAGCGCGCCCGCCGTAAGCAGGGCCGCGCGCAGGGAGCGCCACAGCAGATACGCTGCTTTGTTTTCGTTTTTTTCCGGGTAGACCGTAACGGTCTGCGGATGTTTCATGCGCGTTCGTGACGGGGCGCACATCGGAAAGCGGGTTGGAATAACGCTGTGCGTTAATGATGCGCATCTGGTTTTCAAGGCTCGGGTAGCCGATGGAAAGGCAGATCATGAAACGGTCGAGCTGCGATTCCGGCAAAGACGGTATCCGGCACTTCGAGGTAATCTACCTCAAGCTTCTCGCTCCAATCGAGATCAATGGCCTGCACATACTGCGGTACAGAGAGGCGATGCACCGCCATGTTCTCGCTTGTTTCGTTCTTCCACCAATCGACCATACGCGTATACTGCGGCGTGTAGGATTTCATGGTTTGAAGGTAGACGAGTGTGTTATACATAAGCCTTGCCCTCTAAGCGCTGCTGAGCGGTATCGAGGTCCGTAAACGCACAGAATTCCTCCCGGTACGCCTCGGCTACGCACTCGGTGTTAAACTTTTCCAGCATGGCTTTTGCGCTTAAAGCACCGTTTGTGATTGCTTTCATGCGCTCACTCTGCACAACGGGCTCCCATGTATCGTCCTGCGGGTGAATGAGCAGGTTTGACAGGTAGATGCTCGAAATGGCGCTGACAAGGTGGTATTCTTTTTCCATACGCAGCAGACGGCGCTTTTTGCTGTACTGCCTCCAAATAAGGTACCCCATGCCGCAAAACAGATAGATTGCCGTAAACAGCAGCATCCAACCGCGGCGAATTGCGTAGACTACGCGACTCGGGAAAAAGGCATACAAATAATAATCTCTGTACTGGGTGAACATACCGTACCATGTGTTGCTGTCGTTTTTTAATTGCAGCAATGTGTCCGGTGTAAGTTGCTCCCCTCCAACGAGCACGTCAGCAATAGGATAATGCCGCACAAGCATGTTCTCCAGCTGCTCGCAATTCGTGCTGACAACGCGCATGCCGTCCGTGATGACGACGGTCACATCCTGCCGGAATATTTCAGCATCCAGCATAGTGGAGAGAGAAAGCTCATTTTTATCGTTTTGAAAGCGCGTGATATCCGTATAGCAAATAACGAGGCCCGGTTTATCCTGCCGTGCGGAAATGGCGTAGTTATACGTATTGTCGTTTATACAGATCTGGTCGGCATAGGTTTTCTGCGGATAGTTCAAAATATCCGCCGTATTTTTGTCCCCTATTATCTGGCTGAGCAGCAGACTTTCATCCTTGCCCGCTTTGTCGTAATGAGCCAGCACGGAGAAATTTTCATCCAAAACAAAAATGCCGGTCAAATACTGAAATTTCGCATAGCGCTGTAAGCGGTTTTCGTTTAAAAGCGCATCTTCCTCTTCGTAACGGTACGCCGTCAGTGTTTTGACTTTGGTCAAAACCTCTTGCAGCGCTTCGGTGGTATTGGCCAAGCGGTAGTTGTCGTACTTGCGGCAGCTCGTCTGCATAAAAGCGAGTACGTCCTCAACATCCGCTTTCGCCCTGTTCTGTTCATACTGTGTTACGCCTGCAAATACCGGCAGCAGCACAACAAAGCCGAGAAGAAGCGTGACAATCCACTGTATGACCGTTTCCATGCTCGGCTTATGGAGCTTCGGTTTTGTTTTTCCCTTGAACTTCGGCATCATTCGGTACCTCCGTTCACGTTTTTTCAGCGTCTAACCCATATTTTTTCACAATGGCGGCCGTTGTTCCGTCTTCGCGCATTTCAAGCAGCGCCTGCGTCAGCTTTTCCGCCAGTGCTGCATCGCCGTCCGGTTTAAATGCCACGCCCACGGCGTCGCTGCACATGTTCATGTTGAGGTAGCGGTAGCCGTCCGGATATTCGTCGGTATATAACTTCAGCGAGCTTTCATGCCCGATGACCGCATCCGCATAGCCCTTGCGCAGCGAAGTAAACACCTCGCCCATCGTGCTGAATGTGGAAAGGTCCGTAATCTCCGGCAAATTCGGATTCAGCCCTTTTAAAATGATCTCCTCGCTTATAGAGCCGGCCTGCACCCCACGCACTTTTCGGCAAGGTCTTCCAGTGTTTCAATCTCGCTGTCCGCCGGCACCACGGCCACGCGCTGCGTGTACATATACGGCCCTGCCCAAATAAACTTATCTTCGTTGCCTTCCATCGTCAGGCAGCATCAAAGGCAATCCACATAGTCTTCATTCAAAAGCTCAAAGCCCTTGTCGATATCGAGCTCCTCGAAGATCGGCTCATACCCGATACGCACACAGGCTTCCTCGGCAATCTCCACGTCGATGCCGGTATAGTGGCCGCCGATATTGCGATAAAAATACGGCGCATACGTTGTGCCGCCGATACGTATTTTCGGTTTTTCCGTCTCCGGTTGCTGTGCCGTATCGCTGCATGCGCAAAGCAGCGCTATAAGCGTGGCAAAAGCAAAAGGATCCAAGCCTTTTTTCGCATATTTTTTCCTCTGTTTTCTATGTGATGTGATTTGAATACGGCACTCCAAAACCGCTGCTTTTCCGGGTGTTTTTCGGGGCTGAGCCACCGTTGCTTTTCTCAAAATACGCTCTGATTTATAGATTTAGTATTGCGTACTTTCCGCTGATTTTCAATTATTTTTTGTGTTCTGTGCATAAATAACCTGTTTTTCTGCATTTTCGACGCGACGTGTGCGTAAAGACAATTCTAATGTGTGAAAAGCCGGAAAAATCTGTGCATTTCATCTTGTTTTCTGTGCCTTATTATGCTAAAATCAAGTCAAAAGCACCAGTCTTTACGAAACCCTAAACCGCTATAGAAAAGGAGTTGCAACTATGAGGTATCTCGCTAAACGTGTGGAGCGCATTTGTGATGAGCTTTACCGTCTGCGCATCGTGCAGCGCATTCCGCTGACCGACCTTATCTGCAAAAAGGGCACGTATATCCGCCCCGAAGCAGCAGATGCCGCTACGCCGCCGTGGACGTCGTTTGACAGCCGCACCATGCACTGGTACGGCCCGGACGAGCACTATTGGTTCCGCACGGAATTCACCGTGCCGAAAGCGCTTAACGGCAAGGCAATGTGGCTGAATGTGCGCACGCAGATCGAAGGGGACGACGGCAAAAACCCGCAGTTTTTGCTGTTTGTGAACAACGTGCCCGTGCAGGGCATGGACATGAATCACCGTGACGTGCTGCTTTCCCCGAAAGCGATTTCCGGCGAAAAGCTTGTGTTCGACTTGCAAGCGTACACCGGCACCATCCACAACGAATTCAATCTCTTTATGGAAATTCAGGAGATTGACCCGGAGATTGAAGCGCTGTACTATGACCTGAAAGTGCCGATTGAAGCGTTTTCGCGCATGGAAAAGGAAGACCGCAATCGTATGCTGCTGGAAAACGCACTGAACGAGGGCGTGAACCGGCTTGACCTGCGCACGCCGTACAGCGAGGAATTTTACGCTTCCGTGCGTGAAGCTTCCGCATATCTCCAAAAAGCGGTCTACACCGACCTTGCAGGGCATGACGATGTGATCGCAAGCTGCATCGGCCACACGCACATTGACGTGGCGTGGCTGTGGACAGTCGCCCAGACGCGTGAAAAGACCGCACGCAGCTTCGCGACGGTTTTGAAGCTGATGGATGAATACCCGAACTACCACTTTATGTCCAGCCAGCCGCAGCTTTACTATTTCTTGAAAGAGCGTTACCCGGAGCTTTATGCACGCCTGAAAGAACGCGTAAAAGAGAAACGTTGGGAGCCGGAGGGCGGCATGTGGCTGGAAGCCGACTGTAACCTGACGAGCGGCGAAAGCCTTGTGCGCCAGTTCATCCACGGCAAACGCTTCTTCCGCGAGGAATTCGGCGTGGATAACCGCATTTTGTGGCTGCCGGACGTGTTCGGCTACTCCGGCGCACTGCCGCAGATCATGAAAAAGAGCGGCATCGATTACTTCATGACGACGAAGCTCTCGTGGAACCAGTTCAACGAGGTGCCGTTCGATACCTTTGAGTGGCGCGGCATTGACGGCAGCGAAGTGCTGACGCATTTTATCACCACGCTCAGCATCGGCCAGAACGTGCAGAATTTCTTCACCACCTACAACGGCATGCTGCACCCGGATGCCATTATGGGCGGTTGGGAACGCTACCAAAACAAAGACATCAACAACGATATTCTCATCGCTTACGGCTACGGTGACGGAGGCGGCGGCCCGACGCGCGACATGCTGGAGACGAGCAAGCGCATGGAAAAAGGAATTTTGGGCATCCCGAAGGTGCGGCAGGTCTTTGCGCGGCAGTATTTTGACGAGCTGAATGAGCGCGTCAGGGACAGCAAGCGTCTGCCCACGTGGGAGGGCGAGCTCTACTTTGAGTATCACCGCGGCACGTACACCTCCATGGCACGCAACAAGCGCGGCAACCGCAAAACGGAGCTCGGGCTTATGGACTTGGAACTTTTAAGCGTTTTGGCAGCGCCAAAGCTCCCCTACCCCGCAGAAACGCTCGACAGCCTGTGGAAAAACACGCTTTTAAATCAGTTCCACGATATTCTGCCCGGCACCGCCATTCACGAGGTCTACGAGCAGACGAAAAAAGAATACGACGCGATGGCGGAGACGATCTCTGCGCTTTCTGCCGACCGCATGCAAGTGCTTGCGCCGCAGGGAGAAGGCATCACAGTGTTCAACACGACGGGTAAAACGCGCAATGATATCGCTGTACTTGAAAATTGCACCGCAAATGCACTTTCCGACGGCAAAAATACTTATCCCGTGCAGCAGACCGAAAACGGCGCGGTGGCGTTTTTGCCCGGCCTCCCCTCGAAGGGCTACAAATGCTTTGCGCCTGCTGATACAAATAACTTCGAAAACCCGCTGCACATCGATGGCAATACGATCACGACGCCGTTCTATGTGGTGGAATTCAATGAAAACGGGCTCATCACGCGCCTTTACGACCGCAAAAACGACCGCGAGACCGTGCAGCCCGGCAAATTTGCGAACCTGATGCGCATGTACGAGGACAAGCCGATGCACTACGACAACTGGGATATCGACTGCTACTATTCGGAGAAGTTCTGGGACGTCACCGACGTGCAGCGTATGGAATGGACGGAACGCGGCCCCGTGCGCGCGACCCTCGAGATCGAGCGTAAAGTCAGCCGCTCGGTCATCTGCCAGAAGATCCACTTCTATGCCGAATGCCCGCGCATTGACTTTGAGACGACGGTCGATTGGAAAGAGCATCAGCATCTCCTCAAGGCCCACTTCCCGATGGATGTGCATACGGACGAGGCGACGTTTGAGATCCAGTTCGGCAATGTGACGCGCAAGACGCACCAGAACACGAGCTGGGATCAGGCGCGCTTTGAAAGCTGCGGCCAAAAGTGGATCGACGTTTCCGAGGGCCATTACGGCATCAGCCTGTTGAACGACTGCAAGTACGGCCACTCCGTGCACAACGGTGAAATGGCGCTGACGCTCATCAAATCCGGCACAGAGCCGAACCCCACCGCCGACCAGGAGATGCATGTGTTCACCTACGCGCTCTACCCGCACGCCGAAACGTGGCGCGGCGCTAAAACCGTTGAACAGGCGTACTTCCTGAACCAGCCCGCACGCGTCACAAGCGGCGGCACGGCAGGCGAAACGTATTCTCTTGCGAGCGTAGACGCCAAAAACGTCATTTTGGAGACCGTAAAGCAGGCGGAAGACGGCGACGGCGTGATCGTGCGTCTGTACGAGTGTGAAAACGCCCGCACGGTGACGAAGCTGCATTGGAATCGCCCCATCGCTTCCGTTACGGAGTGCGACCTGCAGGAAAACGTTTTGTGCGACGTTCCGGCTGAAGACGGTGCGTTTAAGTTCACCATCAAGCCATATGAGATCAAAACATTCCGCATCCGTTAATTTTAAATAAAAAGCCGGCGGCTATACCCGAGTTGGGCGCAGCCGCCGGTTTATTTTATGAGGTGATACGTTTTGAGGAGCGCCACGCGCCGCTTGCCGATCTCAACGCTTTTTCTAAGGCTCGTGCGGTTTTGAAAGCTCTCTTTGCCGTAGCGCACAAGGCGTTTTCCCCATGCGGCGGGTATGTTATATGGCGCGCAATGCAGTGTTTTTGCGGAGGGGAACGCCGCGCGCAGCACGGAAAAATGCTCGCGTTTTCCTGCGTTTTGCGCAGCCGCCGCATGCAGTGTGATATTTGCGCTGTGTAGGCGGCTTTTCTCTGCCCCGCCGTGCACGCCGCCTGCCAAAATATCCTCCAAAAGTGCAGTCACGTCCGGCGCAGGATGCACGCAAAGCAGCGCTAAATTTTCTGGGCGGCAGATACCGAGGTACTTTTCGCCGATTTGAAAGAGTGCCGTCAGAAACTCGAGCGCGGAAAGTGTTTCGCAGCAGCGGCGCAGGTAAAGCGCGTCGAGTTCTTTTTCGTGCTTTTCGGCAAACAACAGCAGGTCACACACTGCGCGGATACCGCACCCGCCGTGCAGAAAGTGCTTTAAGCTGTGGCACAGCAGGTACAAAAACGTTTCGTTCGGGCCAAGTGTATAAAGCTCTTCCCCTTGCACGGAAACGGTTTCTGTGTGCAGCTTTTCGGGCGTAAAAAACACGTTCATGTGCCCGTAAGCGTCGTTTTCCGGGAATGCGGCACCGTGCAGCTCCAAAACGAGTGGACTGCCGGGCAGATAAAACGTCTGCTCAAGCGGGTCGGCGCTCTCCCCTACCAAACGGCAGCCAAAATGCAGCAAGGCTTCGCGCGTGCGGTCAAATTCTTCCGGCAGCGCTAAAAGGTCAATATCTGAAAACAGCCGCAGCTCCGGCTTTGGATACAGCGCGGCACACACGGGGCCTTTCAGCACGAGCGGGTGCAGTTCCATTTCGCGCAGTTTGCGGTAAAGCTGCAAAAACGATCGTGTTTTCAAAATTTGCTCCGCTGTTTGAGAAAAAGCCATTTGCTGCGCTGCACCAAGCATTTCTGCCCCGCACGATTCAAACACAAGCGGCAAAATGCCGTGGCGCACGGCTTGGTGCAGAAGTGCCGCGCATGTCTCATTTGAAATTGTCGTGTGTATTTTCTCGTTATGTATCGCCGCTTTCAGCGCGCTTAAAAGCACAATATCCGCCGTTTCCACTGTTTTTCTCCTTTAGCTTTATAAATGCAAGCTAAGCATAGCAGGATAAAACCGCATATCAAAGCGAAAAAAGGCGCCCGCCGTGAAAAATCACAGGCGAGCGCCTCTTATGTTATCTCAAGCTAAAGTTCGTTTTCTGTACGAATTACATCGTAACAAAGATGAACTTGATGACGAAGAGCGCGGCGATGATGGTGATGCCGATGTCGTTCTTCTTGTACTTACCGGTGAAGAGCGTGATGAGCACATATGCGATCGCGCCGATGCCGATACCGTTGGAAATGGAGTAGGTCAACGGCATCATGATGAGAGCGAGGAACGCCGGAACAGCGCTGCGCAGGTCGGACATATCGACCTTTGCGAAGCCCTTCATCATCAGAACGCCAACATAGATGAGTGCCGGAGCCGTAGCGCAGGTCGGAACAAGAGAAGCGACCGGGCTGAGGAACAGGCAAATCGCGAAGCAAATTGCAACAACAAGGCTCGTAAGGCCGGTTCTGCCGCCGGCGCCAACGCCAGCAGCGGACTCAACGAACGTGGTGCAGGTGGAAGTACCGCAAACAGCGCCCGCAACCGTTGCAACGGAGTCGCTGGTCATGCACTGGTTAACGTTGATCGGATCGCCGTTCTTGTCCAGCATGTTTGCCTGAGAAGCGGTGCCGTACAGGGTGCCGATGGTGTCGAACATATCGACGAGGCAGAACGTAACGATGAGCATGATTGCGGAGAAGATGCCGCCGAGCTCAGAGCCTGTAAACGCACGCTTCCAAGCGTCAGCCTGGAACACACCGGTGATGCCGATGGAGCCGAAATCCTTAAAGGTCTGGCCGATCTGGCTCATGTCGAAGGTCGGGGTCGTGCCGGAAAGGAGATAGTACAGAACGGAAATGCCTGCGATGCTGATGAGCACACCGCCCTTGACGTTGTGCTTTTCAAGAATTGCAATGACGAGCAGACCGAGGAATGCGAGGATGGCCGGCATAAATGCCTTTGCATTTTCAACATCCGCAAAGAACGCGCCTGCCTTCAGTGCGCCGTGGATATCGACGAACTGAACGAGCGTGTACTGGTTAGCCTGGATGATGCCGACATTCTGGAAGCCGAGGAAAGCGATGAACAGACCGATACCGGCCGGAATTGCTTTCTTGAGGCAGTCCGGAAGAGCCTTTGCGACCTTGACGCGGAGACCCGTGACAGAGAACAGCAGGAAGACGATACCGGAAACCAGAATGATGACGAGGCCTGCATGGTAGCCCTTGATGACGTCGCCGCCGGAGATGATTTCCGGCAGAATGAAGGATACGAAGAAGAAGGAGTTCAGACCCATGCCGCAAGCCTGTGCAAACGGCATCTTCGCATACAGAGCCATCAGCAGCGTACCGATGATTGCTGCCAGAATGGATGCGACATACACAGCGTTCCAAATCTGCTGGAAGGCCGGGTCGGCATCCGGAGCCAGATGGTTGAAGCTAACAATCTGGTTCGGGTTCGTGACTACGATGTAAGCCATCGCGAAGAACGTCGTGAGACCGGCAATGATCTCTGTGCGGACGTTCGAGCCACGCTCGGAAATTTTGAAGAATTTGTCCAAGGATGTTCACTCTCCTATAAATTAAAGAATTTCCTGTTCTTCGTTTTTTTGACCAGTTATGGTTTGCACACATCGGAAAAACAGGAATTGTTACCTATAGTATAGCCTCTAATTTTGCGAAAATCAAGAGAAAACCGAATAAAAAGTCACATTCTGTTCATAAGCTGTTTATGATTTGGAAAAAAAGAGTTTTTTGTGCATTTCGGCTAAGGCTATCCTGTATTTTGCTGTTTTTCTCGAATTGCACTGCCGTTTTTGCGTTTTAAAATGCGCTTCTTTTTGATCACCTATAAAGTTTTCATGAATATGCCCCTATCGCTTGCTTTTTTATGCTGTTCCATGCTATACTGATTTATATGTCGCGCGCGGGGAATCCGCGCGAAAGAAAGGAAAGTGTTCCCGAACCATGAACCTACTCACAAAGCTGTTCGGCAGCTACAGCAAGAAAGAATTAAAGCGCATTGAACCGCTTAAGCAAGCGGTGCTCGCGCTCGATGACAAATACACAAAAATGACAGATGAGGAGCTGAAGGGCCAGACCGCCGTGTTGAAAGAGCGCCTCTCCCTCGGCTCTTCCCTTGACGACATCCTGCCCGAAGCGTTTGCAACGTGCCGCGAAGCCATGTGGCGCGTGCTCTCCATCAAGCCGTTCCCGGTACAGATTATCGGCGGCATCATTTTGCATCAGGGTCGCATCGCCGAGATGAAGACCGGCGAAGGCAAGACGTTCACCGCTGCCCTCCCGGCGTACCTCAACGCTTTAAGCGGCAAGGGTGTGCACATCGTCACCGTCAACGATTACCTTGCAAAATATCAGGGCGAAATGATGGCGCGTGTGTTCAACTACCTCGGCCTCACCGTAGGCCTTGCCATCCCCGGCATGGAGCCGGACGAAAAGAAAAAAGCCTACGCCTGCGACATCACATACGCAACGAACAATGAGATCGGCTTTGACTACCTGCGTGACAACATGGTCACCTACAAGGAGCGCAAGGTGCAGCGCGGCCATAACTTCGCCATCGTGGACGAGGTGGACTCCATCCTCATCGATGAGGCGCGTACCCCGCTCATCATTTCCGGCCAGGGCGAGCAGTCCACGGAGCTTTACAACGTCGCCGACCGCTTTGCCAAAACGCTGCGCCCCATCCGCGTGGCGGAGACGAACGAAAAGGAAGACAATGACGAGATCTACGAGGATTACGATTATATCATCAACGAAAAGCAGAAGACCGCAACGCTCACCAAGCGCGGCGTAAAAAAAGCCGAGCAGTTCTTCAGCTTGGAAAACCTCACGGACCCGGACAACATCACCATTCAGCACCACATCAATCAGGCGATCAAGGCGAACGGCATCATGCAGCGCGATATTGATTACGTCGTGCGCGACGGCGAAGTTATCATCGTTGATGAATTCACCGGCCGTCTGATGTACGGCAGACGCTACAACGAAGGTCTGCACCAGGCCATTGAAGCGAAGGAAGGCGTGAAAATCGCGCGCGAAAGCAAAACGCTTGCAACCATCACGTTCCAGAATTTCTTCCGTCTTTACAACAAGCTCTCCGGCATGACCGGCACGGCCATGACCGAGGAATCCGAGTTCAGCGAAATTTACAAACTGGACGTTGTAGAGATTCCGACAAACAAGCCGATGATTCGTGAAGACTGCCCGGACGTTGTTTACAAGACCGAAAAGGGCAAGTTCAATGCCGTTATCAACGACATCATCGAGCACCACGAAAAAGGCCAGCCGGTGCTGGTCGGTACCATCACGATTGAAAAATCCGAGCAGCTCAGCGCCATGCTGAAGCGCCGCGGCATCAAGCACGAAGTGCTGAACGCAAAGTACCATGAAAAAGAAGCCGAAATCGTCGCACAGGCAGGCCGTAAGGGCGCCGTGACCATCGCAACGAACATGGCCGGCCGTGGTACGGATATTCTGCTCGGCGGTAACGCAGAGTTCATGGCGCGTGCCGAAATGCGCCGCATGCAGTTCTCCGAGGAGCTCATCGGCGAGGCTTCCGCCTACGGCTACACGGACGATGAAGAGATTTTGAATGCCCGCAAGACATTTGCGGAGCTCAACAAAAAATACAAAGCGGAGATTGCGCCGGAGGCAGAGGAAGTTCGCAAGCTCGGCGGCCTGTACATCATCGGCACGGAGCGCCACGAATCTCGCCGTATCGATAACCAGCTGCGCGGCCGTGCGGGCCGTCAGGGCGATCCCGGTAAGAGCCGCTTCTACATCTCTCTTGAAGACGACCTCATGCGTCTGTTCGGCGGCGACCGCATCCAAACCATTATGGACCGCCTGAATGTGGACGAGGACATGCCGATCGAAGCGTCTATCCTCTCCAACACCATCGAAAACGCACAGAAGAAGGTCGAGGGCAGAAACTTTGCCATTCGCAAGAACGTTCTGCAGTATGACGACGTGATGAACCGCCAGCGCGAGATCATCTATGAGCAGCGTGACCGTGTGCTGAACGGCGACAACGTGAAGCCGCAGATTATGTCCATGATCGATCAGGCCATCGAAGCGAACGTCAAGCGCTTCTTGCCGGAGAACACCCTGCACGACGACTGGGATCTCCGCGGTCTGCGCGACCACTACCTCGGCTGGATGGTCAATCCGGATGAGCTGCACTATGAGGGTCAGGCGTTTGAGGATCTCGAGCAGCAAACGGTCATCGATTTTCTCAAGGAGCGTGCGCACAAGCTTTACGACCTGCGTGAAAAGGCGTTCACCCCGCCGATCATGCGTGAAGTGGAGCGCGTGGTGCTGCTGAAGAACGTCGATACGCAGTGGATGGATCACATTGATGCGATGGATGAGCTCCAGAAGGGTATCCGTCTGCGCGCCTACGGCCAGCAAGACCCGGTCATTGCATACCGCGAAGAGGGCTTTGACATGTTTGACGCGATGATCGACACGATCCGCGAAAACACCGCCCGCATGATTCTGACTGTGCGCCTGAAGACGCCGGAAGCACCGAAGCGTGAAGCCGTCGCCAAGGAGACTGGCACAACGTCCTCCGATACGCCGGCCGTCAAGCAGCCTGTGCGCAACAACGGCAAAAAGCCCGGCAGAAACGACCCGTGCCCGTGCGGCAGCGGCAAAAAATACAAGAAATGCTGCGGCAGAAATGAATCCTGATTTATTATTAAGCTTATGAAAGACTTAGCTTCTTTACATTTAGATAACCACGACAGCCGTTTGAAGTACTACCACCTGTTCATGACCATGCCGGCGGAAACGGAAATTCCACATTACGATCTGCCCGCGGGGTATTCGTTCACGACCTATGCCCCCGGCGACCGCGATACGTGGATCGAGATCGAAAAATCTGCAAAAGAGTTTTCGACCTTCGAGGAAGGCGTGGACGCATGGCAGCGCTACTACGGCAAACACGAAGACGTTCTGCCCGACAGAATGTTCTTCATCGTCGACCCGAATGGCAAGAAAGTCGCGACCGCAACGGCGTTTTTCGATGAAAAGCTGCCCGGCGGCTGGCTGCACTGGGTTTCCGTGCGGCGTGATGCGCAAGGCAAGGGGCTTTCCCGACCGCTCATCGCCCATACGCTGCACCGCCTGCAGGCACTCGGCTACAAAGAGCTGTTCGTGCCCACCCAGACGACCACATGGGTCGCCGCAAAACTGTATCTTGATTTCGGCTTCCGTCCCGTGCCGGAGAATTTGGAAGAAAATTACTTCGGCTGGCGCATGCTGAAAACGCTGACCGACCACCCGGCATTAAAAGAGCTGGAACCTGTCGAGGTTGACGAATTACTGAATAAATAAGCAAACGACCGCTTTTCGAGCATTTGAAAGGCGGTCGTTTTGTATTGCTTTTCTAATCGTGATCGTGGTTAAAAGTCTTTGATTAAACTTTCTTCGAGAAAGTTTATGGGGTCTCGGGGCAAAGCCCTGAGACGAACTCCGCAGAGTTCGGAATACCTTTGCCTACCGAAAAATCAGGAGGATAGGCTCAACTGTCCGGTGGACAGTTGAGCCGCAAGGGATCCAATTAGGGGGTCCCTTGAAAGGGCGGCAATACAGCTGCCCTTTTTCATTATACACAGGCGCAAAAAGCACAATCAGACTCTTTGATAAAATATCATGCCTCTGATATTGACTTTCCCACCCTTCCCATGCTATATATAAATCAGAAATCCACACACCGCCTGTTTTTCCGAAAGGGGGATGCACATGAAAACGCGTTTGTTATCGGTTTTGCTTCTGCTCGGTTCGCTGCTTTTGCTTTTCGGCTGTGCGGCGCGCAACGCTGATGTGCCCGCACTTGAATTTGACGACACAGAAGGCGACGTTTCCGTGCTGCGGCTCTATTTTGACGGCGACTCCCCTGTTTTTCTTGAAAATGGGTTCACCGACCTCTGTGATCTGTACGTCACAGGGCAGTACAGGCACGTATTTGACCTTGAGGTGCTCGAAACGACGGATACGGAGACCATTTACGAGTTGCCGCGAAGCTACGACCTGCTCGACAATGTGACGGGCATTTTGATTTACAGCGATTACGCTTATGCCGCCGTGCGTAAGGACAACAATTTGCGCCTGCATCCGCTTTCCCCCGGTGCGCCGGAGAAAACTTGGGAGGATTTTTACACCGCCGCGCAGAGCTATGCCAAAACGCACTCCGAGCTTTCGGGTGTGGAAAACTACGGGTTCGATTAAATTTAATTTAAGCATGACAAAAGCCCTACCGGGAATTTTCTCGGCAGGGCTTTGCTGTTGCTGTTTACTTTTCCAGTGCCTCGCAGCGCTCGTAAATTTCAAACGCGGCTCTGGCGTTGTGGTACGGGCACTTCCACGGGCCGCACAGCAGGTGTGAATTTTCCTCGTCCGGGGAATTTTTTCCGCTTGCAAACCACTCGCCTGCCGGGCCGTTGATGATTTCGGCTTTGATGTATGCCCAGCTCTTCAGCGCGGAATCGAGATACTTCTCGTCGCCCGTAATCTGCCATGCGTTCACGCTGCCGACAACGGCTTCCGCCTGCACCCACCAGACCTTATTCGGCACAGCGATGCCGCCTTCTTCGTGACCCTCGTCAAACAGACCTCCGTCCGTATCCATGCCGTGGCTCAGCGTGAAGTTCACCATATTGATGGCGACCTCCTTCGCTTCCTCAAGGAGCTTTTCCGCACGGGCTTTATCTGCGCCGTACTTTTCGAGCACTTCGGCAGCTTCCGTCAACAGCCAGGAGCCCTCAATGTCATGGCCGAATGAAACCTCGCCCGGCAGCGGCTCCATTTTATCGTTGAAAAACATGACAAAATGGTGGTGCTCGGTGTCGTAAATTCTGCGTGCGGTGATCTCGATGAGGTTCACAAGGCTCTCCTCCACGCAGGCATCGTGGCGAATACGGAAGTAGCACGTCATCGGCTCCAGAATGTGGATGTGCGTGTTCATGGAAAGGTTGCCCGCCTCCGTAATAGCGCCGTTGCTGCTGCCCGTGCCGCGTGCGTTTTCAAGGTAATAGTTGCCCTCTTTGCACTCGTTTTCGATGTAATCATACGTCATATCGGCATATCTGCGTGCTTCCTCGCTGCCCGTTGCGCGGGCGTACTCGGAGAACGCATACAGCAAAAAGCCCTGGCCGTAGGTCATTTTCGTGTCGTCTTCCACAGAGCCGTCTGCATGCAGCATCCAGAAACCGCCGCCGTTTTTGTGGTCCCAGAAGCGCTCAACGATGTAGTTAAACGCGCGGTCGGCGAGCTCCTTATACTTCTCGTCGCCGAAAATGCGGTACGCGCCCGCAAATGTCCACAGCAAACGTGCATTCAGCACGAGGCTCTTGGACGCGTCCTTGTGAATAACCTTATCAACCGTCACGGCGCCGTAAAAGCCGCCGTTTTCGTGATCGATGGTATATTGCTCCCAGAACGGGAAAATAGAACCGTGCAGCAAATCCTCTTTCATTTCATCGCGCAGTTTTAAAAGCTTTTCCATCACTTTCACCCTTCCAAATCACTATAAATTTAAAGCAGCGACCCGGCTGAACGGAGCCAAAAGCCGCTGCTTTACAATCAATATTTGTCCAAAATACAGTCCAGAACACTGACTTCTTTGCCGTTTTTCAGGTAAACGCGTGTGACGCGCTTTGAGATGTCGCACACCACTTCATAGTGGATTGTCTCCATGATGCCGGCAATTTCCGCCGCGGTGATCTCATCCTCGCCGTCGCGGCCGATGAGCGTTACGGTTTCCCCTACCTTCGCCTGCGGCACGGCGGAAACATCCACCATGCACTGGTCCATGCAGACTTTACCTAAAATCGGGCAGCGCGTGCCGTGAATGAGCACACTGCCGCGGTTCGAAAGCCTGCGGGAGTAGCCGTCCGCGTAGCCGACCGGAATGGTCGCGACGCGCATGCGTTCCTTTGCGGTGAATGTGCGGTCGTAACTGATGTCCGATCCGGGCTCAATCTCCTTCACGTGCGAAATGACGGAGTGCAGGCTGAGCACCGGGCGGAAATCCGCGTGATGCTCCACGCTGAGCGACGGTTCCATGCCGTATAAAATCACGCCCGCACGCACCATATCGAGGTGCATCTCGGGGTAATCGAGGATTGCACCGCTGTTCGCGCAGTGGTGAATTTTAAACGTGACGCCCTGCTTTTCAAGCTTCGCGATGAGCGCCATAAAGCACGAGAACTGCTTCAAGGTAAATGCCTTGCCATTCTCGCCACCATCTGCCACGGCAAAATGCGTGAAGATGCCCTCCGGGATAAGCCCCGGGCGGCGGCACGCTTCTGCCACAACGCTTACGGCCTCTTTGTCGCGCTCAATGTCCTGAAAATAGAATCCGAGGCGGCTCATGCCGGTATCGACCTTGACGTGAATCTTCACCTTAACGCCGCTTTTTACGGCGTTTTCGGAGAGCGCCGCGCAGTATTCTGCAGAATACGCGCACTGCGCAATGTCGTTTTCGGCAAGCACGTCTGCGGCTTCCGCCGGGGTATAGCCCAGCACGAGCAGCGGCAGCTTGATGCCCGCACGACGCACCTGCAAGGCTTCCTCAATGTTGGAAAGCGCCAGCCAGTCTGCGCCGAGGGCTTCGTATTCCTCTGCCATGCGCACCGCGCCGTGCCCGTAGGCATCTGCCTTAATCACACAGCAGACCATCGACTGGTTGCCGACATAGCGGCGAATTTCCTTAAAATTGTGCGCCGCCGCGTCGAGGTCGATCTGCGCCCATGTTCTTTTCTGTAAAATGTCCATAACCAAATTGTCCTTATACGCGGCTGCGCGGGCAGCATTTTGCCCGCGCATACCGGAATTTTATAAGGCGTTTCTGCCTTTTATTACTTGAAGTAACGCACGCCGCTCTCAAAGATCTGCTGATCCTTTTCGCCCGGCACGTTAAAGTAGAGGTTTTCGCCCTTGCGTTCGCTGTGGCCCATCTTGCCGAAGACGCGGCCGTCCGGGCTTGTGATGCCCTCAATGCCGCACACGGAGCCGTTCGGGTTCCATGTGATGTCGCCGCTCACCTTGCCGCACGGCGTGGTGTACTGCGTGGCGATCTGGCCGTTTTCGATGAGCTTTTTCAGCGCTGCGTCATCCGCTACAAAGCGGCCCTCACCGTGGGAGACCGGGATGGCGAAGACATCACCTGCGTTGACGCCGGAGAGCCACGGAGACTTCGTGTTTGTCACGCGCGTGTAGACCATGCGGGAAACGTGGCGGCCGAGCGTGTTAAACGTCAAGGTCGGGTCGTCGTCCTTGAGGTCCACAATCTTGCCGTAGGTGACAAGGCCGAGCTTGATGAGCGCCTGGAAGCCGTTGCAGATACCGAGCACAAGACCGTCGCGCGTGTCGAGCAGGTCCGTGACCGCCTGTGCAATCTTCGGATTGCGGAACGTTGTCGCGATGAACTTGCCGGAGCCCTCCGGCTCGTCGCCGCCGGAGAAGCCGCCCGGGATCATGATGATCTGGGAGGAGCGGATTGCCTTTTCCATGCAGTCGATGGTGTATTCGATGTCCTTTGCGCAGAGGTTCTGCACAACAAGGATCTCGGTCTCTGCGCCCGCCTTTTCAAACGCACGCTTCGTGTCGATCTCGCAGTTGGTGCCCGGGAATACCGGGATGAATACCTTCGGCTTTGCGACGCGGATGACCGGGGAGCCGGTGTACTTGTGGTTATCGAGCGGCACATCATATTCTACGGCGACGGTCTCCGCTTTATTCGCGAAGATTTTTTCGAGCTTGCCGTTCCAGGTCTCGATGAGGTCGTCCAAGTCGAGCGCTTTGCCGTTCAGCTCAATCTTTGCCGTATCGGTAACGGTGCCGAGCACAACAGCGTCGAATGTATTCTTGACGCTCTCAAGCGCATCCGCCGGAACTTCCACGACGAGCGCGCCGGCCTTCGGGGCAAAAAGCAGCTCTGCGTTTTCGGCAGTCTTCTCGAACTTGAAGCCAAGCTTGTTGCCGAACGCCATCTTCGCAACGGCAGCAGCCGCGCCGCCTTCCTTGACGACGTGTGCGGAAAGAACAGAGCCGTCCGCGATTTTTGCAAGCACGTTCTTGTAGTATGCCTTCAAAGCTTCCCAGTTCGGGAGCTCGGTTTCCTTGTCCTCCGGAATCGGCAGCAGCACGGCGTAGTTGCCGGCGTTCTTGAACGCGCCGGAGATCGTCTTGCTGGCCTTCGTCATCGTCACCGCAAAGCTGACAAGCGTCGGCGGAACATCGAGGTCTTCAAAGGAGCCGGACATACTGTCCTTGCCGCCGATGGACGGCAAGCCAAGGTTCAGCTGCGCGGTGAGTGCGCCGAGCAGGGCTGCGGCAGGCTTGCCCCAGCGCTCCGGCTTATCGTGCAGGCGCTCGAAGTACTCCTGGAACGTCAAGCGGGACTTCATCGGATCTGCGCCGACGGCTGCGAGTTTCGAGAGACTCTCCACAACGGCGTACGCTGCGCCATGGAACGGCGAGAAGCGCGCAATACCCGGAATATAGCCGTAAGCCATAGCGGTGGCGTCATCGGTCTCACCCGTGAGCAACGGAATCTTCGCAACCATGGCGTCTTCCGGCGTCAGCTGATACTTACCGGCAAACGGCATCAACACGGTGCCTGCGCCGATGGAAGCATCGAAACGCTCGGAAAGGCCCTTCTGGCCGCAGACCTCGAGGCGGGAGAGGTTCTCTGCGAACGCCTCGTCCAGCGATTTGTTTGCAAGGCAAGCCGGTACGGCGTTGCGGTAGTTTTTCGTTTCATCCGGTGCGGTGATGAACGCGTCTGCGTTCTGCGTCACACCGTTCGTATCGAGGAATGCACGGCTCAGGTCGACTACGCGGTCGCCGCGCCACTCCATCTTGAGTCTCGGCTCTTCGGTGACGATGGCCACGACCTGCGCGTCGAGGTTTTCCTCCTGCGCCTTGGCGCGGAATTTCTCCACATCCTTCGGGTCGAGCACGACCGCCATACGCTCCTGCGATTCGGAAATCGCAAGCTCGGTGCCGTCGAGGCCCTCGTACTTCTTCGGGACTTTGTTCAAATCAATCTCAAGGCCCGGTGCAAGTTCGCCGATGGCGACGCACACGCCGCCCGCGCCGAAGTCGTTGCAGCGCTTGATGAGCGTGGAAACCTCCGGGTCACGGAACAGACGCTGAATTTTGCGTTCGGTCGGCGGGTTGCCCTTCTGCACCTCTGCGCCGCAAACCTCGATGGACTCGAGCGTATGCGCCTTGGAGGAACCCGTTGCGCCGCCGCAGCCGTCACGGCCCGTTGCGCCGCCGAGCAGCACAATGATATCGCCGGGCTTCGGCTCGAAGCGTTTGACGTTCGCTTTCGGAGATGCGCCGATGACCGCGCCGATCTCCATGCGCTTTGCAACATAACCGGGGTCATAAAGCTCCGTGACCTGACCGGTCGCAAGGCCGATCTGGTTGCCGTAGGAGGAATAGCCCGCCGCAGCGCCGGTGGTGATCTTTCTTGTGGGCAGTTTGCCCTTTAACGTATCTTTAAACGGGATGGTCGGATCGCCGCTGCCGGTGACGCGCATGGCCTGATAGACATACGCTCTGCCGGAAAGCGGGTCACGGATCGCGCCGCCAAGGCATGTTGCCGCGCCGCCGAACGGCTCGATCTCCGTCGGGTGGTTGTGGGTCTCGTTCTTAAACTGCACGAGCCACTGCTCGGTTTTGCCGTCGATCGTGACCGGCACCTCGATGGAACAGGCGTTGATCTCATCGCTTTCATCCAGATCGTCCACCATGCCGTGCTTTTTGAGGTATTTCGCGCCAATGACCGCCATATCCATGAGGGAAACGGGCTTGTCCTTGCCCTTATACAGCTCTTCGCGGGCGGCAAAATACTCGCCGAGTGCCTTTTCGATGGCGCCGCTCAGCTTGCCCTTTTCGATCTCGATGTTGTTGAGGCGCGTGAGGAACGTGGTGTGGCGGCAGTGGTCGCTCCAGTAGGTATCGATCACGCGCAGCTCCGTCACGCTCGGGTCGCGGTGCTCTTCGTCGCGGAAATAATCGCGGCAGAACGCAAGGTCTTCAAACGTCATGGCAAAGCCCATGGTGCCGTAATATGCCTTAAGCTCCTCGTCGCTCCAGGAGATCATACCCGTCACGCGCTTGACGTCTGCCGGCACATCGATCTTCATGTCGAGCGTCTCGGGCTTTTCCATCGATGCCAGGCGGGACTCGACCGGGTTCACGATGTAGTTCTTGATCTTGTCCATTTCCTCTTCGGAAAGGTCGCCCTTAACGGCGATCACCTTGGCGTAAGCGACCTTCGGGCGCTCGCCCTGCGTCAGCAGCTGCACGCACTGCGAGGCGGAATCCGCGCGCTGGTCGTACTGACCGGGCAGGAACTCCGTCGCGAAGACGTGATACTCGTCGCTGACCTTGTAGTTTTCGTCGTACACGTTGTCCACATTCGGCTCGGAAAGGATCGTGCGGGCTGCCGCCTCGAACTCCTCGCCGGAAAGACCGGAAACATCATAGCGGTTCAAAATGCGCAGGTCCTCAATAGCCTTGAGGCCGAGATTCTGACGAAGATCCGCCATCATATGGCGTGCTTCAACATCGAATCCCTTTCTTTTCTCCACAAATACGCGTGTGACCATGTTTGTGACCATTCCTTTCTTCTGGGGAAAAATCAGGATTTGTACTGCCGCAAAAAACGGCACTTGTGACAAAATAATCTCTTACTATTTTATCACAGGTGCCGTTTATAAGCAAATATAGATTATAGCAAATCACGCCCTGTTTTTGGGTGCAATTTTGTGCTATTTTTTGGTAGTGTCGTTCAGGTCTTCCACACTGAGCGCCACTTTGTGCTGAATGGGCTTCCATTCGATGTTTGTAAACACCGCGTAGACCATCGCAATGGCATACGTAAAAACGAACAGCGGGAACAAAAGCCAACCGAAGAAAATCTCTTTTTTAGACGCGCGAATGCGCTTTCTCTGCGTGATGCACGTGATGCCGCCGACAAACCACAGCGTCAGCATAGAGCCGAAAATGCCGCTGCACACGGAAAGCACGCAGACCTTCATGTCCGGCGTGCGCGTCATAATGCCCGCCGCGATCATGATCGCGTTGAATACAATAGAAAAGCAGGTGAGCACAAGGCACGGGATGTTGTTCATGATCATATCAAAGCAGGCAAAGCTGCCGTCCACGACCATTTTACGCAGCATTTTAAAGCCGTAGCGGCTGAAAACCTGCAAATAGCCCTTGATCCAGCGGGCGCGCTGCGTAAAGGACTGCCCAAGCTGCGTGGGCTGCTCATCATAAATAATCGCATTTTCGCAGTAGGCGACCGTATCGTCTTTTAAAATGCGGTCCACGGTAAATTCAAAGTCTTCCGTCAGCAGGAAATGTTTCCAGCCGCCGTTTTCGCGGGCGATCTCGCTGCTGAACAAAAAGCCGGTACCGGAAACACAGCTGCTGGTACCGAGCATCATGCGGGCACGGTTCAGCTGGGTCGCTTCGCGCAGGAAGAAAATGGAATACCCCGCGCTGATCCAGTTATCGCCGAAGTTTTTCGAGTTGCGGTAAGACGTGACGACCTTATAGCCGTTGTCGAACACCTTGTTCATCTCAGAGATGAAATTTTCGTCTAGCACATTGTCTGCATCAAAGACGAAAAAGCCCTCGTAGGCGTACTCGCCGAAGTTCTTAAAAATGTTTTCTAATAAGAAGCGCAGCGCGTAGCCCTTGCCCACGGCATACATGTTGTGGCGCTCGTAAACAATAGCCCCGGCCGCACGCGCCGCCTGCGCAGTGTTGTCCGTGCAGTTATCCGCCACAACGAAAATATCGATGAGCTCCGCCGGGTATTTCTGCGCGCGCACGCTGCGGATAAGCTGTGCGATGACCGCTTCCTCGTTGCGCGCGGCGATCAGCACACCGTAGCGGTGCAGCTTCTTCGCCTTGAAGACCTTCTGCTTTTTGAAAAGCGCCGCTGCAAGGTAAACCGCCTGGTACGCATAGCAAGCCATAAACAAAATTGAAATGATAAAGTTCACATACGATAATGTTTTCATGGGTTCCCCTTCTGGCCTCGGCAAAACCAAGGCCATCGTCCTTTCCTTATGATCCGTTTCGTTTAAATCTCCGTATTCAAAGCGCAATGCGCAGCCGCCATCCGCCTTCATTCACATTCTATTCACAGTTTTTTAGTATCCATATTATACGGCATGAAAAACGAATAAACAATAGAAATGTGCGATTCTTATGAGTTTTGTAAGAAACCTTAAATTTCTGCGAACAATGCACCAAATTTTACTCACTTTTTCGTGATATTCACAAAAGAAAAATAAATTTTAACTTTTTCGCAAAAAAGGCTTGCATTTTTCGGGGACTTGCTATATAATAATCGAGCAACAGAAAATTGGGCGCTTAGCTCAGCTGGCTAGAGCACCTGCTTGACGTGCAGGGGGTCAGCGGTTCAAGTCCGTTAGCGCCCACCATGGAGAACCCGCATGAACGCTTAGTTTTTGCGGGTTTTTGTTTTGCCTGTAACACACTAAATAACACACTTTATATTTTAAGCCCCCGCTTTCCGGCTGATTTGGTCGGTTGGCGGGGGCTCTTTATCATTACTCAGAATTACGAGAGCATATACCTGCATTTTGGTATATGCTCTCTGGAGGGATCCTGTATGAAAGTATAGGAAGTGTTTTGAATCAAGCAACGGTCCGGAAAAATCAGCCCTTGACCGATCCAACCATAACGCCCTTAATGAAAAAGCGTTGAATAAATGGATATACGCATAAAATCGGCGCCGTAGAAACTACAATCAACGCATATTTTAACACATCAGCAAGACCTTGCTTCGCCACCATCGCTTCAACATCCACCATGTCATTTAAGTTAATTTGGTTGGACACTAAAATTTGACGGAGAATGATTTGCAGCGGATAAAGACTTTGATCATTCAGGTACATCAACGCATTGAAATAAGAATTCCAGTGCCCTACTGCATAATACAATGTGATTACGGCGATAACCGGTTGAGAAAGCGGCAAAAGAATATGAAAAAAGAATTTTGCATCAGAGCAGCCATCAATCTGCGCCGCCTCCAATAATGCCTCTGGAATGCTATTTTTGATAAATGTTCGTACCAAAATCATGTTATAGACGGAAATAGCACCCGGCAGCAGCATCGACCATATCGTATTCGTCATTTTCAATTTGGATATGACCATATAGGTCGGGATCATACCGCCATTGAAATACATGATAAC
>CAKUBN010000011.1 GCA_934643185.1 uncultured Eubacteriales bacterium | reverse complement strand
CAGCAGGGCATTGACCCGAAGACCGCGCTTACACTGTTCTGCCAGACCATGAAAGGCAGCGCCGATATGCTTTTAAACAGCGGCAAAGACCCACAGGCGCTTATGGATATGGTCACGTCAAAGGGCGGCACAACATTTGCTTTGCTGAATGTCTTGAAAGAACAGGGCTTTAATGAGGCGATGATCAGCTCGTTTGAAGCCTGCACGCACCGCGCCGAAGAACTTTCCATGTGAGTGTGCAAGGCATAACACGGCGACGCTTCACATATAGATTGACCATCTTTTACAGGTGGTGAACGAAAATGGAAGCAAAGCCGAAATATGCAAAACCACGTAGCTTATCTGTTTTAATGGCTTTGCGCATTTTGTTCCTGCTTGGCTTTTTGTTCGGTTGCTTATTTGCACGGACATCGCAAATAGCTATGGCTCCGGTTTCCGGCTCTGTGTGGTTTAGGGGGCCGTTTGAAACGGGGACAGACTTTCCGTTTGTGTTTTCCGCATTTTTATTTGATTCGCTTTTTTACGCATTGCCGATTTTTTTATTTGGCATGACATTTTTAGGTGTGCTTGTGATTCCCGCTGCGATCATTCTGAAGGGCTTCACGCTTGGCACATCGCTTACGGCACTGATCCGGCTTGAGGGTATCGGATCGTATTTTCGTCGGTGCTTTGATTATCTGCCGATGACAATGCTGTGCATCACGGTACTTTTGCTGCTTGCGGCGGAAGCGCTTTGCACGGCGAGGCGCAGCTGTCGGGTATTTTTCGGAAACGGAGAACCGCTTTCCGTAAAAAACTGCACCGTGCGGTTTTTGCTTGCGTTTGCGGCGCTGGTTTTCATTTCGATTTTATACGGTGTATTGCACTTTTTGATTTTGCAAATTTAGATTTTAAAGCAAAGGAGGCCGAAATGAATGAACATGGATGAATACTTCGTGCTGTTTCGCGAGTACATGCTCGTGCAGAAGCCGAGTTCCGTAAATACGCGGGACTCTTATCTGCGCGATGTTTCGGCTTTCCTGCGCTACTTGGAGGGTGAAAATATAACATCTCCGCTCGAAGTGGAAACGGAGACGGTGGAAGCGTATGTGCAGCATTTGCACAGCTTAAACCGCACAAATTCCACGATCTCCCGCAATATTGCCTCTGTGCGTTGCTTTTATAAGTTTCTCATCCTGCGCGGGGACATGCAGGTGAACCCGGCGAAATCCGTAAAGCTTGAAAAAGAGCCGAAAAAGCTGCCGCAGACGCTGACAAGCGAGGAGATAGACCTGCTGCTTTCCCAGCCGAATGTCACGGAAGCTAAGGGCTGCCGCGATAAAGCGATGCTGGAGCTTCTTTATGCCACCGGTATTCGCGTCAGTGAGCTCATTAACCTCAACGTGCAGGATATCAACCTGCGCACGGGGAAGCTGTTCTGCCGCGGCACCAAGGGCGTGCGCACCATTCCGATTTATGCGAAAGCGGTCGTTGCTGTATCCGATTATCTTTACCGCATGCGCGATCTGATCGTGGACCCGGACAACAGCGGAGACGCGCTGTTTGTCAATCTGAACGGCTCGCGTTTGACGCGCCAGGGTTTCTGGAAAATTATCAAGGCATATACGGCGGAGGCCGGCATCACGAAGGAGATTACGCCGCACACGCTGCGTCATTCGTTTGCTATGCACCTTTTGCAGGGCGGTGCTTCCGTAAAAGACATTCAAACCATGATGGGACATGCAGATATTTCGTCCACACAGGTATATGTTCATTTATTAGACCTTGATAATCACGTGAAAAGCGTGTATAATGAGTGTCATCCTCGTGCAAAAACGAGTTAATCTAATTCTGGAGTTGATTTTGTGGCATTTTTAGGACTTTTCGGTAATTATGATAAGCCGGGTCCGGGCGTTGACAAAGATGAACCGAAAAAGGCAGCGCCGGTACGTTTTTTTGAGATTTTATGGCGAAAGCTGTCTAAACTGGTGCAGTTGAATCTGACATTTATGATCCCATTTATTGTGGTCATCGCGTTGATGGTGGGCGTATTCCTTTTACCGATTCCGCACTTTCTTTATGTAACGTCGTTCTTCGGTGTGCTTGACCTGTACATTCTGTATGCGGTTACACTGCCGCTCATCCTGCTTTCGCCGTTCACATGCGGCTTAGCGTATGTAACGCGAAACTTCGCAAGGGAAGAGCATGCGTTCGTTTGGTCGGATTTCTGGGACGCTGTGAAAAACAACTGGAAGCCGGCACTTTTGAACGGCGTGATCGTGTATCTCGCATATGTAATCTTGAGCTTCTCAATCTTCTTTTATTCCACACGTGTATCGGACAACTGGATGTTTATGATTCCGCTTGCAGTTTGCTGCATCCTGTCGATTCTAATGCTGTTTGCGCAGTATTACATTCCGGTTATGATCGTCACGTTTGACTTGAAGCTGCGCCACATTTACAGAAACGCATTTATTTTCTCTATTATGGGCCTGTTGCGCAACCTGATGATTACGGCAATCCTTGCGGGTTTGTTCATTGCGTTTTTGTTCTGCCCGGCGGCATTTGCGGTGATCCCGCTGCTGCTCGTAATTATTTTCCTGTGTGCGTTCATCAGCTATCTGACGAGCTTTGCAACGTATTCGTTGCTCGATACGTACCTGATCCAGCCGTTCTACAAAAAGGAAGCGGAAGCGAAGGACGCTGAAATTCGCGTAGCCAAAGACGGCGATACGTTCAATTTCGACAATGATGAGTTGGACGACGATGACGACGATAAGCCGCAGTACGTTTACGTGAACGGCCGCTTGATCGACCGTAAGATCATGGAGCAGGAATCTCTGTTCTCGGATAAAACGGATACTTCCGATCATTTACAGTAATTTAAAACAAACATAAAAGCCTCTATCGAACTGGAATCGATAGAGGCTTTTATGTTGCTCAATTTTAATTATTTCTCATTCTTATCAGTCTTTTCACGCATTTTGGAAAGTGGGTTGGCGTTTACGGCTTCCTCCATTTGCTTGCTGGAGGTGTGCGTGTAGATCTCTGTAGTGCCGAGATTTTCGTGGCCCAGAATATCCTGCAAAACGCGAATATCCACATTGCCGTATTGGTACATCAGCGTCGCCGCCGTGTGCCGCAGCTTGTGTACGGAGTATCCCGCGCCGCCAAGCCCGATTTTCGTGAGGTATTTATTGACCATGGCCTGTACGGTCTTAGGACTGATGCGTGTGCCGCGGTTGCTGATGAACAGCGCGTTTTTATCCTTCACGTCGTCCTTTGGGCGCACACGCACGTAGGCATCGATAGAAGCTAAGCATGCGTCATTTAAGTATACGATGCGTTCTTTGCTGCCTTTACCGACGATGCGCAGGGTGGAGTTGTTGTGGATCACGTCGCTCATGTTGATGGAAACAAGCTCGGAAAGGCGCATGCCGCAGTTTAAAAACAGCGTCAAAATGCAATAGTCACGCTCTTTATCCGGCCCGTCCACGGCGTTTAAAAGCTCACGGCTTTGCTCTAACGTGAGGTAGCGGGGAAGGGTTTTGGCTTTTTTCGGCGGGGTCAGATTCTCTGTGGGGTTAGAATCCAAAAGACCCTCGTGCACGGTCAGGTAGTTAAAAAAGCTTTTGAGGCTCGAAGATTTTCGCTGACGCGTGGAGCTCATGTTGCTGCGTCCGTCGGCGGCATAGTTCATGAATTCAAAAATGTCCATCGTCGTGATGGAACGGATAAATTCAAGGTCAATATCGTCGATTGGGATTTCTTCCATAGGTGTATCTTGTGAAACATATCCGCGAAAATGTTTCATGAAGCGAAAGAATGTCCGCAGGTCAGAGCAGTATTCGTTTACAGTCTTCGGCGCGCGGCCTTTGATGTTGCGGTAGTATAAAGCATATTGCCGCACAATCTCCGGCATTTCAGGCAAAATATCCATAACGGGTACACCTCACAAATTTTGAATTTTAAAGCTGCAGCTTGGTGTTCGGCTCCGTTGGCTGCAAAGCTTTCGGGTTTAGCCTAATCGGTACTTGAATTTACTCTTGGATTATCATTATAATTCGGAACGAGACGTATAGATATGCTTGCGGTACTTAAACCGACAGCAGAGTAAACGGAGCCGAGGTAATTAAAAACAATCTTATTGAGAAACGCACGGATTTCCGCAGCCGAGAGTTACAAAGAATCAACGCACACAATCGCAATTCATAATGAATGCGTTTATTTAAGTAAGCTGAAACCGCAAAACATTGGGTTGGGCTAAAAATGCTGCTCCCTAAATTATACAAAATATCTATTTTGTATAATTTAGCTTTTTTTAGATTCAAGCCCCCTTGTATGCTTCCGTGTGAATCTGTTTTGAAATGTGCGTGTTTGGGTGCTTGTACATGAATACACAGGCGTATAGAATTAAGAATTATGCATCAAGCTCCATCAGCGGTAAAATGCCGCCGATGTCGATCATCTGGTTTTGCGTCAGCTCAATGTACTGTACGCAGTGCTTTTCGAGAAACGCACGAATCTCCGCCGCGCACTCTAAAGAATCGAGCTTGCCTGTGAACGCCAACACATTTTTGTCGATCAGGCCACAGCAGCCGCCTAAGAAGCCGTAATCGTAGCCATCCAGAAAAACGTTTTCTTCGTGCACAAGCAGCACGTCGATGCCTAAAAACTGCGCCAGTGCGCGAATGCCGAGATCCATCGTGATGATTGCGTCTTTCGCCACAACAGCCGTTGCACAGCGCGTGTAGCCTTGGTTGACATGCCTCATTTTAAGGCCGGCGTCTTCCAGACAGGTGTAAATGTTCGGATCCATAACACCGAGGTTTGCAAGCACCGTGCCGTTCAGGTTTAACATGTTGCAAAGAACATCTTTCGGATATTTCGGCTCCGGAGTCATGGCAGTCTCCGCTACCTGATAGCCGATATCCGTAAGCTGCTTTTTGAGTGCCTCTTCTCCGCGCAGAACAAACGTGCGCCCCTTATCCAAATGAAACATCTGCATATCTGCATGGTACGCGATCGGATCCGGCAGACGCGTGTCAAACTCCGTTGTGACGCACCGAATACCATGCGCTTTTAAAGCTTCCAAAATCTCCGGATATGCGCCGGAGACCGCCGCTGTCGTGACCTTGCTTTCCGGCAGATTCGGCTTTTCAACAAATCGTTCTTTTACTGCACACATGCGTCAAACGCCTCCCTCACGTTGTGGACGCCAATGAGCTCCACCCCGCTGAATCTTTTTGAATCTATGCTCTTCATGCTGTGATACGGCAGTACACAGCGCGTGAATCCCAGTCGATATGCTTCCGAAACGCGGGACTCGATATGACTGACCGACCGCAGCTCGCCTGCAAGACCGATCTCGCCGAACACGACGGTATCATCGCGGATTGGCGTGTCTTTCAGACTTGATACGAGTGCCATTGCAACGGCCAGATCGACCGCCGGCTCATCGATGCGCAGGCCGCCGACGACATTCAAATACGCATCTAAATTGGAAAAATAGAAACCTGCACGCTTTTCCAGAACGGCCAAAATCAGCGCCATACGCGCATAATCAAAGCCCGTGGACATGCGGCGCGGCGTACCGAAGCCGCTTGTCGTTGCAAGACCCTGAATCTCCGCGAGCAGCGGACGTGTACCCTCCATTACGGCGGTTATGCATGTGCCGGAAGCGTTCGTCGGGCGGCCGGAAAGCATCGCCTGCGAGGGGTTTTCGATCTGCCGCAGCCCCGCTTCCCCCATATCGAATACGCCAATCTCGTTTGTGGAGCCATAGCGGTTTTTTACGGCGCGCAGAATGCGGTGCGTCATCTGGCGGTCGCCCTCGAAGTACAGCACGGCGTCCACAATGTGCTCCAACACCTTTGGACCCGCGATGGCGCCGTCTTTGTTGACGTGACCGACGAGAATCGCCGGAATATCGAGCGACTTGGAGCAGCGCATGATTGCGTTCGTGCATTCGCGAACCTGTGTGACGCTGCCGGGCGACGAATTGAGATCGGTAAAGTTCATCGTTTGGATGGAGTCGATCATCACGATATCCGGTTTTTCAGTGCGAATGTGCTCCACCACAAGCTGCACGTCCGTTTCCGCCAAAATGCGCAGGTTGGGGCTGGAAACACCGAGACGCCCTGCGCGCAGCTTGATCTGCCGTGCAGATTCTTCGCCGGAAACATATAAAATACGCAGCTTTTGCCCGAGGTATTCGCAGATCTGCAAAAGAATGGTTGATTTGCCGATACCCGGGTCGCCGCTGATGAGCACGAGCGAGCCTTTTACAAGGCCGCCGCCAAGCACGCGGTCAAGCTCCGAAAGTCCGGTGTGATAACGATGCTCGTCCTCCGTATCGATCTCTGAAATTGCAAGCGGACGCGTCAGCAGCGTAGAAGCTGAAGAAGAATACCCGGAAGCGGCGGATTTTGCGGAAACAGCCGTTTTGACTGATTCCTCCATGGTGTTCCACTCGCCGCAATCCGGGCACTTTCCTGCCCACTTTGCGGATTCAAACCCACAGTTTGAGCAGATGTAGACGATTTTATTTTTAGCCGCCATAACGCGCACCGCCCTTATTTTGTATAATTCTAAGCCTATTTTACCACGGAACAGATGTTTTGTAAAGAGTTATTCCGCTTTGCAAAAGGCGATAATGCCATCCGCGATAGCCGCCGCCAATTTCTTTTGGTAGTTCTCGTCGCACAGCTTTTCAGCTTCTTCCGGGTTTGAGAGGAACCCGCATTCCGCAAACACAGCGGGTACGTCTACATGGCTCAAAATATACACGCGGCTTTCTGCCTGCTTGCAGGCGCGCATGTTATCCGGCTGCACCTGCTCGATGACCGCACGGCGGATGGTCTCGGCAAGGTCGGCGCTTTTAGCATTATTTGCTGAGTAAAACATCTGTGCGCCGCTGTATTGACTTTGCTCAAAAAAGTTTTGATGGATGCTCACAAAAATACAGTTCTCAGTCTCGTTTACGACCTGTGTGCGGTATAAAATATCAGACCGCTTTCGTTCGTTTAATGTGCTCAGTGTGGTATCGCCGACGGCGGTGTCCGTTTCGCGAATCATTTTCACGGGGTAGCCCGCAGCTTCGAGCTTTTTCCGCACAAACAGCGCAATGGCAAGGTTTACCGTTTTCTCTTCCACACCGTTTACGCCTACGGCCCCGCCGTCTTCCCCACCGTGCCCTGCGTCTAGAACGATCACGGGGCGGTTTTCGGTCTGTGCTGCGGCCACAGATACCGCATGTACCGCACCCAAAACAGAGCACACAAAAAATGTCAGAGCACCGAGGAAAAACACCACAGGAATATACGCGATTTTAAAAGACAAATACCGTTTCAAGCCGCATCACCCATAGATTTTTATGCATTGAAGCTGCCGGAAATACCCTGTAAAAAGCAAAAAGCTGCCCGCCGAAGCGAACAGCTTTTTTAGCTTTTATGAAATTACTTGAAGAACAGCGGGAGCGGCTCCAGATAGATGATATCCGTACGATCCTTTGCATCGCCCTCGGCGAGCACAGCCGCCTTGCCGACGACGTTACCGCCGATCTCATGCACGAGATCTTCCAACGCGCTCAGCGATTCACCGGTGCTGATGACGTCGTCTACGATGAGAATACGCTTACCCTTCAGCATTGCGCAGTCTTCTTCGGAGAGGTACAGCGTCTGGATGTGGTCGGTCGTGATGGATTTCACCTCGACCTTGATCGGGTTCGTCATGTACGCCTTGATGCCCTTACGTGCAACAACGTACTGACGGCAGCCGATGCGCGCCATCTCGTAAGCCAGCGGAATGCCCTTAGACTCCGCCGTGATGATGATGTCGTGCTCCGGGCACTTTTCCATCAGCGCTTTTGCGGCCTTCTCGGTGATCTCTACATCGCCGAACATAACAAAACCGGCAATATCCAGCGTATCGCTGATCGGGCAGATCGGCAGCTCGCGTTCACAGCCGGCGATCGTCATCTTATAAACTTCACCCATTGTAAAAACCTACCTTCAAAAATTATCGATTTTCGTTATATGCGGGGAATCAGCCCGGAGGCCACGCCATAGAGCGTCCGCCGAGCAGGTGGAAATGCAGGTGCTTTACGGTCTGTCCGCCGTCTTCGCCGCAGTTGTTGACGATGCGGTAGCCGTTCGTGAGACCTTCTGCCGCCGCAATCTTCTTTGCGACCGTGAAGATATGTGCGACGATCTGCGCGTTTTCTTCCGTAAGGTCATCTGCGGAAGCGATGTGCTCCTTTGGAATCATCAGAATGTGCACCGGCGCCTGCGGGTCGAGGTCACGGAATGCGAGCATTTTGTCGTCTTCGTAGACCTTCGTGCTCGGAATCTCGCCGTTGGCAATCTTGCAGAAAATGCAGCCCATTTGCCTTTCTCCTTTCTTGAGATTTTATATAGAACGTATAGAGAGAACTTAGATCTGTTCGCTGAGGATCTTTTCAACGGCTGCAAGGGCTTCGTCAATCTTCGTCTGGTCCTTGACGCCTGCCATAGCGAAGTCCGGCTTACCGCCGCCGTTGCCGCCGGTGAGCTGTGCAACTGCCTTTACAAGCACGCCGGCTTTGACGCCCTTTGCCTGTGCCGCTTTCGTTGCGGTTGCTGCAAGCGTTGCCTTTCCGTCCAGAACGCCTGCGAGCACGGCTACAATGGCCGTATCGCTCTTTTCGTCGCGGATCTTATCGCACATGGTGCGCAGTGCGTCGCTGCCTGTGCCGGAGAGCATCGCCGTAACGATCTTGACACCCTTGACTTCCACGGCGTTATCCAGAATGGAGCCGAGGTTCATGGATGCAATCTTGGAGCGCATGGATTCGATCTCTCTGTCCTTCTCCTTGAGGTCGGCGTTGACCTGTGCAGCTTTTGCCGGGAGGTCGGACGGGTTATTGACTTTCATCGCAACAGCGGTATCCTTGAGCAGCGTGTTCGTTGCGTAGATCATCTTAATGACGTTGAGACCTGTGACCGCTTCGATACGGCGCACACCGGCTGCAACGGAGGATTCGCTGACGAGCTTGAAGAGGCCGAGCTTAGCGGTGGAATCGATATGCGTGCCGCCGCAGAATTCCTTAGAGAATTCTCCTACCGTTACAACGCGCACGACGTCGCCGTATTTTTCGCCGAACAATGCCATAGCACCGAGCTTCTTTGCTTCTTCGATCGGCATTTCGCGGCACTCAACCTTGATGTCTTCGAGGATCTTCTCGTTGACGAGGTTCTCAACCGCGAGCAGCTCTTCGTCCGTCAGGGCGGAGAAGTGCGTGAAGTCGAAACGAACGGCATTCTCGTTGACGAGCTGACCGGCCTGCTCAACATGGTCGCCGAGCACGGAGCGCAGTGCAGCCTGCAGGAGGTGAGCTGCCGTGTGGTTGCGCATAATCGCTCTGCGTATCTCAACATCTACAACAGCCTCAACGGTGTCGCCTTCGCGGAGGAAGCCTTCCTCCACAACAGCCTTGTGGATAAACACACCCGCTGCATTCTTCGTGGTATCCAGAACGCGGATGGTGCAGGAATCGTTCGTGATGACGCCGGTATCGCCGACCTGACCGCCGCTTTCCGCATAGAAAGAGGTGCGGTCGAGTGTGAACACGATGTCGTCGCCAGTCTCGACAGCTTCAACGCGTGCGCCATCTTTCACGATAGCCGTGACCTTTGCGGTTGCCTTCATATCGGTGTAGCCGACAAATTCGGTCTTTGCAATGTCGTCAAGCACATCAGAGTCGCCCGCCCATGCGTCTGCACCGGCATTCTTGCGGCTTGCACGAGCCGTCTCACGCTGCTGGAGTACCAGTGCGCGGAAGCGGTCTTCATCAACGCTCATGCCTTTTTCGGAAAGAATTTCCTTGGTCAGGTCAATCGGGAAGCCGAACGTATCGCTGAGCAGGAACGCGTCTTCGCCGGAAAGCACCTTTGCATCGGTGCGGTCGATGATGTCATTGAGCAGCGCGAAGCCCTTATCAATGGTCTTATAGAAGTTTTCTTCCTCAAACGCGATGACCTTTTTGATCATAGCGCTCTTTTCACGCAGCTCCGGGTAAGCGCATTCGTTTTCGTGAATGACGGTATCTACAACGTCCGCGAGGAACGGGTGGTTGATGCCGAGAAGTCTGCCGTGGCGTGCCGCGCGGCGGAGCAGACGGCGGAGCACATAGCCGCGGCCTTCGTTGGACGGCATAACACCATCGCTGATCATAAACGTCGTGCTGCGGATGTGGTCCGTAATGACGCGCAGAGAAACATCGGACTTTTCGTCCGCACCGTACTGCACATTTGCAATGCGGGAGATATGCTTCATGATGTTCTGCACGGTATCGACAAGGAACAGGTTGTCCACGCCTTGCATCACACATGCCAAACGTTCAAGACCCATGCCGGTATCGATGTTCGGGTGGTCAAGCGGCGTGTAGTTGTTGTTGCCGTCGTTCTCAAACTGCGTGAAAACGAGGTTCCAAACTTCAACGTAACGGTCGCAGTCGCAACCCACGCCGCAGGTGGGCTTGCCGCAGCCGTACTTTTCGCCGCGGTCAAAATAAATTTCGGAACACGGACCGCACGGACCGGAGCCATGCTCCCAGAAGTTGTCTTCTCTGCCGAGGCGCACCATGTGAGACGGGTCTACGCCGTTCTGCTTTGTCCAGATGTCAAACGCTTCGTCATCGTCCTGATAAATGGAGATGTAGAGCTTATCTGCCGGCATCTCGAGAACCTTCGTGAAGAACTCCCAAGCCCAAGCAGTCGCTTCCTTCTTGAAGTAATCGCCGAAGGAGAAGTTGCCCAGCATTTCAAAGAACGTGCCGTGGCGCGCCGTGATGCCCACGCGCTCGATATCCGGGGTACGGATGCACTTCTGGCAGGTGGTAACGCGCTTTCTCGGCGGGGTCACTTCACCCGTAAAATACTTTTTCATCGGCGCCATGCCGGAGTTGATCAGAAGAAGGCTGTTGTCGTCCTTCGGGATCAGCGGGAAGCTCGGCAGGCGCAGATGTCCCTTAGACTCAAAGAAAGAAAGATACTTTTCTCTGAGCTCGTTTAATCCTGTCCACTGCATTGTATTCACCATTCCTTTTATAATTTGCAGATAGAATAATATCTAAAAGCTGTGACTTAGTTTAAAACATAAGCCTCAAGCAGCTTTAACGTGTTTTCAACGCCCTCAATGTGGGAGCGCTCGTAGCCGTGCGAAGCGTAAACGCCTGCGCCGATGAGGCCGTGGCGCACATCCCAGCCGGAACGCAGCGACGCTTCTACGTCGGAGCCATAATGCGGGTAAACGTCCACGGCGTACTTTGCACCGACGGACTTTGCCGCTTCCACAAGCGCGGTCGTCACGGCGTAATTGTACGGGCCGCCGGAATCCTTCGCGCAGATGGATACCTCGCGCTCTGTGCAGGTGAGCCCATCGCCCACGCAGCCCATATCGACGCTGATAAGCTCTTCGGCGTCGTTCGGCACGGAAGCGGAAGCACCGTGGCCGACCTCTTCATACACCGTAAAGTGCAGGTAAACTTTGCGTTTCAATGTGCGATTGTTGTCCTTGATCTCCTTTGCGAGTGCAAGCAGCATCGCAGCGCTGAGCTTATCATCGAGAAAACGGCTCTTGATGTAGCCACTTTCCGTGATGACGGTGCGCGGGTCGAAGCAGACGAAATCGCCCACTTCAATGCCGAGTGCGCGCACATCGCCGGCAGATTTTACCGGCTCATCGAGCACGACCTCGGTCGTCTCAAACGTGCGCAGCTTTTCGCCGTAGGAGCCGTTTACGTGGATCGACGCGTTGCAAAGCTGCAGGGTGCCGCTGTAAACGCCGGAAAAGCGCGAGTAAATGCGGCAGTTTTCCGCTTCACAGTTTTCGGCGCGCAGGCCGCCGATCGGCGTGATCGTGATGCGGCCGTTTGGCTTGATCGTAGAGATCATGCCGCCGAGCGTATCTACGTGTGCCATGAGCACAAGCGGGCTGCCCTCGCCGCCGAGGCAGCAGAAAACGCCGCCTTTTCTTGTTTTTTCCGGAGCATAGCCGAGTGCTGTCAGTTCACCGATGAGATAATCCGCCGCTTTATCCGTAAAGCCGGACGGAGAATCGATGGAAAGCAGGGCTTTGAGCTCGGAAAGGCAATAGTCCATATTCATGTTTTGCCACTCCTTACAAAAAAATAAGAACTGTCCTCCGCAATGGGACGGACAGTTCCGTGGTACCACCCAAATTGTGCATGAAAGCCTTCACACACCACTTTGAACTCCTTAACGCGGAAAACGGCACAGCTCCTCACTGTGCGGCAATCATGCGGGTTGGCCTGTACATACTGCCTGCCGGGGATCTTCCAGCCTGTGGATCCGTTCTCTGTTCGGTGCAGCCATGCGCATTTGCCCGTGCCGTTAAAATTATGAAAATTAAATCCAATTACCAGCGGCTCATGTTTCGCTTGTGCTTTTCGAGATACACGTTTTCGACTTCATCCGGCGTGATGCCGTAGCACAGCAGAACATCGTTTAAATACATGAGCACGTCACACACTTCTTCCGTGAAGTGATGCCTTGTTTCGGGGTCATTTAAAATCGCGTCGTCGCCCTTTTTCTTGATGATGTCGGCAACTTCACCCGCTTCGATCATCATCCAAAGGAGCTTATCGCGACCGATTTTCGGAGATAGGCCGCCCCATTTTTCGAGATACTTTGCCTGCAGCTCTTTTTGGATCTGCTGCATATCTTCAAGATTCAGGCTTGCCATATTTCCACCCCTCATACACATCCTATTATAATGCTTTTTTACCGGCTTGTCAATTAAAATCGACAAGTGCCTCGCCGATTTCGCGGAAAGCCTGCGGCACATGCGTTTCTCCGGCGGTTTCTTCCAGGACAACGACTGTATAAAGCGGTTCCTCCTGCGCGCTGCAGATGTAGCCTGCGTACCAGTAGTTTTGAATCTCCTCCCCGGTTTCATCCAATACGCCTGTCTGCGCCGTGCCGGTTTTGATGCCGGAAACACAGTTTTGCGGTGCGCCGACCCGTGCTGTACCAAAGCGCGCGGTGCTTTCCATATAGGCGCGTAAGCGCGCGGCCGTCGTCGGCTCCATGACTTTTTCGCCGGTGTTTTCTTCGGTTTCAGAGACGGATAAATTTGTATCGACTGTGCCGAGCACGAGCCGTGGCACGGTATAAATACCGTCAGCTGCAATCGCGTTTACAGCAGCGGCTAAATTCAGCGGAGAGACGGTGGTTTCCCCCTGCCCGAACGAAAACAGTGCGAGCGCGCGGGCGTTGTTTAAATCTGTCGCGTTGGAAAGCGTGCCTGCGGCCGTTTCTAAACCGTCTGCAAGCGGGATGGATGCGCCGAAGCCGAGCTTTTCAGCCATACCTAAAACCTTTTCCGCGCCAAGCTTCTGCACGAGCTGTATGAAATACCCATTGCATGAGCTGCGCAGTGCCGTGTGGAGATTCACTTCCCCGTGCGCCTTGCCGCCGTAACAGGTGATCGTGAGGCCGTCGACAACGGTACTGCCGGTGCAGGTGTATGGCTCTTTGTAATCGACGCCGTTTTCGAGCGCCGCGGCGGCACAGACGAGCTTGAAGACCGAACCGGGCGTATACGCACATAAGGCGCGGTTTACAAACGGCGCGTCTTCGTTTTCCATGCACGCGGCAAGATCATTCGGGTCGACGGCCGGAAAGCTTGCGGATGCTAAAATTTCGCCGCTTTTGCAGTCTAAGACAACGGCGGCGCCCTTTTGAATTTCCGCACAGGCGCTTTCCACACACTGCTGCATGGCTCTGTTCAGCGTCAGCATCACGCCGCCGTCTGCAATGCGGTACGTGTTTTCCACATGCATCGTTTCGCCGGATATGGCATTGCCGAGCGCATCGATGGCAAAGGTAACGTCAATTTCCCCGTGGTTTTCCGCGAGCAGTGCGTCAAAGCTCTTTTCTATACCATCCGCGCTGTTATAGTCGCTGTCGAGATACCCGAGCAGATTCGCTGCCGGCTGCGGCTCTGTGTATCGTTTGGTGACAGAAAACGTCTGGATGCCGTCGTCACTGACCGGTGTCGTGACCTCGATCAAAAACGGTTTGCCGCTTTCGAGCGCCGTGCGCAGAACCTCACGCTTTTCTTCGGGTACGGCGCGGTTCAGCTTGGCGAGCGCTTCCCGCGTGGGGATCACGGCGGCGATATATACGCGTTCAGCGTTTGTGAGCGGCTGCAAATTGCGGTCGTAAATCGTACCGCGCGCCTTAGCCGCCGTTAGAGTATATAAGCTTTGCCGCCCGGCGGCTTCCGTATAGCTTGTACCGCCAAACGCGGCGGTCACGGTGCCGAGCAGCGCGATGACGAGAAAGAACATTACAAACGCATACGCTGCAATGATCCTGCGTGTGGACATAAAAACACCTCCGTACAGGAAAAGTATGGTCCCTATACGGAGGTGTTATTCAAGCGCGCTTCACTCTTAAAAACGCGCCTTCTTTGATTTTTCGGTCGGTCTTGAGGTAGACCGTCATGGTCGCATGCGGGGCGGCTTCAATCGGCTCCATGTCGCCGTTATAGATCTCATTGAGCGTGAGGTCATACGGTACTTCGCCCGGCTCCAATACGCTGACGGTCTCGCCGCGGAAGAAGCGGTTGCGCTGCGAAAGACGCACCATACCGTTTTCTTCGCCGGTGCACACGGCAGCAACGTCCCAGCCGCGGATATATCCGCCGTTATTTACAGTCTGCCCCGGCTCGTGACCGCTGTAAAAGCCGGTGCTGTATGCGCGGTGGCTGATCTTCTCCGTTTCGTCGATCACCCACTGCGGAAGCGGCTTGTCGTTTACGATGGCGTCAATGCCGTGGCGGTATGCATTTGTCACGCAGGCAACGTAGTAGGCGGATTTTGCACGGCCTTCGATCTTGAGGCTCGAAATGCCGCATTCAATGAGCTGCGGGATGTGTTCAATCATGCACATGTCGCGGGAGTTGAACACATACGTCGATTTCTGATCCTGCTCAATGGTGAATACCTGATCTGGGCGTGTGCGCTCGACGAGATAATAATCCCAGCGGCACGGCTGTGCGCAGTCGCCGTGGTTTGCGTCTCTGCCGGTCATATAGTTCGAGAGCAGGCAGCGGCCGGAGAACGAAACACACATCGCGCCGTGCACGAATGCTTCGATCTCAAGCGCCTTCGGCGTTTTGGCGCGGATCTCCGCGATCTCCTCAAACGAGAGCTCGCGTGCCAGCACAACGCGTTCTGCGCCCATGTTGTAAAACGCGTTTGCGGTCTCGTAGTTCACAACGCCGGCCTGCGTGGAGATGTGTATCGCGACGTTCGGCGCATATTTTTTCGCCATGGCCATCACACCGAGGTCGGTCATGATGAACGCGTCTACGCCGATCGCCTGACAAAACTCGAGAAACGCCGGCAGTGCGGCAAGCTCTGCATTATGCGGCAAGATATTGCAGGTGACGTAGACCTTCACGCCCTGCGCGTGGCAATACTGAATGGCTTTTTCAAGCTCTTCGTTTGTGAAGTTGGAGGGCGCAGAGCGCATGCCGAAGGATTTACCGGCAAGGTACACCGCATCTGCACCATAGCGCACAGCAGAAATCAGGCGCTCCATATCGCCGACCGGCGCCAAAAGCTCCGGCGCGTTATATCGTTTTTGTTCCATGAAATTCATTCCTTTACTGCATTTGTGCCTTCCCGGACAAAATTCGCCGGAAAGGCACAGGTAGCTTCGTTATTGTAAATGCTGTGTCCGTTACAGCAGACCGGCCTCCGCCATGTTCATCAAATGCTCGTCCATTGTGGAAGCATAGTACGGGGTGCCGTCACTGTCATGGCAGAAGAAGTAATACTCGCTGCCCTCTTCGGACGGATAGATTGCCGCCTTAATAGCTTCAAGACCCGGGTTGCAGATCGGGCCTGCCGGCAGGCCGCTGTTGTCATACGTGGAGTACGAGCTTACGAAGCCCTCCGGCGCGTCATTCGCGGTTTTGTACGGATAATAAACTGTGGAGTCGCAGTCCAGCGTGTGGATGTCATGCTCCGCGCCGTTTTCCAGTCGGTTGCGCAAAATAGCGGAGATCATATACATGTCGTCCGTATTTGCGGCTTCTGCCTGAATGATGGAAGCGAGCGTGATGATCTGATCCGTAGTATAGCCGGATTTCGCAATGTCATCGCGCATTTCGTCGGTGAGCTTATTTTCAAAGTTATTGAGGAAGCGGTCAAGGATCGATTCTACCGTATCGTTTTCAAAGAACTGGTACGTATCCGGGAACAGATAGCCCTCGAGCTTATAGTAGCGGTCACTTGTGTTCGTGATGGCTGCAACATCCGAGTAGCTGTCGTAATCCGAAGAGTTGCAGGCTTCAAGGATCTCGTCTGCAGTGTGCAGGCCGTTTTCTTCCAGCAAAGCGGCAAGCTGCTGCACCGTGATGCCCTCACGGAACATGACGGTGATCTCTTCGCCGAGATCCGGGCCGGACTGTAAGGTATTGACAAGCTGCTTATAATCGTAGTTTGTTTTGATCGTATACGTGCCGGGTTCAAAATACTCCATTTCCGTGGTGAATTTGCAGAAAAGGGAGAAAAACTCCGGCTTATCGATCGCGTGGCTCTTGTAAAGAATGTCTGTCAGCTGGTCCTGTGTCACGTTTTCGGGAATCGTGACCTCCACTTCGGAATCCATGCGGTCTACACCGAGAAAATCGTTGGAGCCGCCAATCAGGTACGAAGCGAGGGTCAGAGAGACCAGAATAACCATGGCAAGCCACGTGAACGCGAAAATGCGCTTGTTTTTTCTGGCCTTTACACGGTTTCTTTTCTTGTGCTCCTTCGCTTCCTTTTTCTGATTGCGTTCCGCGCGGGCGGAGCGTGCACCGGCAGAACTTTCTTCCACGCGCTGTGGTGCGCGGCTGCCGGCATAGCCCTGCAAGTTCTCCAGTTCGTCTGTGTGATTGAGCTGATCTTCGGAAAGATTCAGCTTGAATTCGCGCGAATTCTGGCTGCGCGGTGTCGCGTCCTTCGGGGCGTAGCGCCTGCCGTTATCACTCATATTTTCATTCCATCCTTTCTTCATCTGCCATCAAAACGAGCCGCTTGTCGGTCAAAATACCGTCCATGCGTACATCATGCGGCTGCGTCGGCACTTGCGGCACGAGCTGAAAATCGTAGCATAGGCCGAGTTTTAAAACCGGATGCCGTGCAAAAAACGTATCGTAGTACCCTTTGCCGTACCCGAGCCGTGCGCCGTCTGCTGAAAACGCCAGTCCCGGCACAAGGCACAGTGCATTCGCCTCATCTTGATATACCTCTGCTTCTTTCGGCTCCAAAATGTCGTAAGCGCCCGGCGAAAGATCGCGTAAAGCCGAGACGCGGTAAAACACCATGCGGTTCGTGTTTGGCACGCATTTCGGTACGTAAAGCGCTTTGCCGTCTGCAAGTACACGATCGAGAATTCTGAGCGTATCCGCTTCCGTGCCGAAGCTTACGTAGCTCAAAACACACGATGCCTTTTGGTACACCGAAAGTGCCATGAGCCGCTGCAAAAGGCAGTCATCCCGTGTAGCGCGGTCCGTGCAGGCTTTGCGTGCCGCACGCATTTTTCGGCGCAGTGCGTTTTTTTCGGTTGTATCGGTCATCAATCCGTGCACTGAATGCCGTCGTGGATCTTCTTTTCAACGTCCTTGCCGACCATGAGACCAGCAAGCGTCAAGCCAAACTGCACGGCAACGCCCATACCCTTTGCCGTGACGATCTTGCCGTCTACGCAGACCGGCTTTTCGGAGATTGTAGCGCCCTTTAATTCGCCTTCAAAGCCCGGGAAGCAGATAGCTTCCTTACCGTTCAGGAGGCCGAGATGGCCGAGAACGCTCGGTGCAGCGCAGATTGCCGCAAGGTAAATGTCGTTCTTTGCGCAGTATTCCGCGCAGGTTGTGACGATCGGCGATTTTTCGAGGTTCAGTGTGCCGGGCATGCCGCCGGGCAGGATCATCAGCTCCATATCGTCCGTTGTAACGTCTTTTTCTTCGATGTCAGCTGTTACGGTGATGCCGTGGGAGCCGGTGATTGTTTTGCCGCCGACGCCGACGGTCTTTACTTCAAGCTCTGCGCGGCGCAGAATATCCACGGGCGCGAGCGCTTCAATCTCTTCAAATCCGTTTGCAAGAAATACATAGATCATAATAAATCCTCCAGCTTTTCCTTGATCTCGTGATGAATATCTTCAATGCTGCGCAAGGTGTCGCCCTCGGCGCAGTTTAATACGGTCCAGTTTAAATGCTCTGCGGCGTACAGTGCACAGTCCCTGCAATGTAGCAGATAATGTATGTCGCTTTCGTGAATGTCTTTTTTGGTGGTGTCGCCTGCGTAGCGCTCTGTGAGCAGCCTTTGGGAAATTTTCGGCGGCACATCCAGATAAATCACACGATCCGGTCTCGGCAGCCCGAATTTTTCATATTCCAGGTCTTCAAGCCACGAAACGAACGCTTTCCACTCCGTTTTTGGCAGCTTACTTAATTGATATACAATGTTGGACGTCACATAGCGGTCGGAGATGATCGGCATACCACTTGCATAATCGTCTTTCCACTTCATGCGGTAGCTTGCAAAGCGATCCACAGCGTAAAATGCGCTTGCGGCGTAGGCGTTCACGTCTCCCGCCTCTTTTCCGAAATCGCCTTTCAGATACATTTTTACAAGCGATGAAGACGGAGAGTCATAATCCGGAAACGTTACCTGCCGTGCGCGGCCGCGCGATAAGGCGTAATCATACAAAAGCTTTGCCTGCGTGCCTTTGCCGCTGCCGTCCAGACCTTCAATTACAATCAATGCCATAAGTTTTATTTACTGCTTTCTGCGTAAATTTGCCGGGCTTTGCCGACTTTTTGCACCGCAGCGCGGTACATTCTTATTCATTATAGCAAACTGCGGCGAAATATACAACCGAAAAATTTCTTACAATGCGAAAAAACCGAGCGAAGCGGCGGGACAGGCACAATACCCGCCCTTTTCCGTACAATGGCATTGAGAAACCACAAAGGAGGTTTACAAATATGGCTGAAAATGAGCGGACACCCGATTGCGAAAACGGCGCAGCGTTAAAAGAAGCCGTCTGCATAGATGCCATGCGCATTTACGATTCCTGTTCAGATAAAGACTGCTTAGAGGATTTACGTGTGCTGTTTCCCGCCTCGGTGCAGCCTGTTGTGGATGCTTCCGCTAATGTGCGGGTGCGGGACGTTGATGTAATCTCTGTGTACATTGATATGCAGCCGATCCCCTTTAACCGCGGGTATTATTCCATTGATCTCACGTTTTTCTTTGACGTATCTTTGGAGCTGTACGGCGGCGCGACAGTGGGCTGCGAACGCGTAAGCGGTATTTCAATTTTTAATAAGAAGGTCATTCTCTACGGCAGTGAGGGCAACGTGAAGATGTTTACAAGCGAGAGCTGCCGTGACGAAGCCGATTTACAGGGCAATAAGGTCTTACCCAAGGCGACTGTGCAGGTCGCGCAGCCGGTGGCGCTTTCCGCAAAGCTTTGCGAGCACTGCCGCTGCGGCTGCGAGCCCTGCTGCGTGATCCCGGACTGCATTGCAAGCCGTTACGGCGGTGCGTTTGAAACGGTAGAGCAGAAAAATACCGTATACGTGACGATCGGCCTGTTTACTATCGTGCAGATTGTGCGGAATGTGCAGATGCTCATTCCCGCGTTTGATTTCTGCATTCCGGATAAGGAATGCGTCACCTCCGGCGACAATCCCTGCGAGCTGTTCCGCAAGATTGATTTCCCGACCGACGAATTTTTCCCGCCGAAAGCGAGCGACTGCGGCTGTGGCTGCGGCAGACAAAATTAGAACCGCATTTGAATAATATAAGCCGTGCACTTTGAAAACAGGTGCACGGCTTACTCTTTTTATACTTTTGTCAGTCTTGCGAAGTTTGCAAACAGCTTTTTGGTGCCGACTTTGTCAAACGCGACTTCGAGCAGCGTATCGTTCGCCATCGGCGTGGCGGAAACGATGAGACCCGTGCCGAACGCCTTGTGCAGGACAGTATCGCCTACGCGGTATGTACCGGCAGGCGCGGGCTTTACGCGCGGCTTCGGCGTGAATCCGCCGGCTTCCGCAACGGATTTTGTTTTCGGTACTTCCCCGAACGGCTTCGCGCCGCCGAAGCTCGGCATAGAGACCGGGCGCGCGCTGTAATCGCGGGAGCGGGTGTGCTCGACGAGCGTCTCCGGGATTTCTTCCACAAAGCGCGAAACGCGGTTGCGGCTCGTCATGCCGAAGATCATGCGGGATTCCGCGTGGAAAATGTACAGCTCTTCTTTCGCACGTGTAATGGCGACATATGCCAAACGGCGTTCCTCCTCCACTTCGGACGGCACATATACGCTTGCCATGCCTGGGAAGATATTCTCCTCCATGCCCGGCAGGAACACGACCGGGAACTCGAGACCCTTTGCAGAGTGCACCGTCATGAGCACGACAGAATCGGCGTTGTTATCGTAATTATCAATATCCGTGATGAGCGAAACCTCTTCGAGAAAATCCGAAAGCGTGCCTTCCGGGTTCTCCTCCTCAAAGCGGCGCAGGTTCGATGCGAGCTCCTGTACGTTCGCGGCGCGGTCTTCTGCGGATTCCGGGTCATCGGTCTTGAGAAAATTGAGGTAATCGATGCGTTCCACAAGCTCGTCATAAAGCTCGCCGAGTGTGACTTCTTCGTCGTTATTGAGCTCGATAAGTCCCTGCATCTGAGAAGCGAACAGCGTCATTTTGTTTGCGGCGCGCGACAGCGCCGGGTAATCTTTTGCGTGCGAGACGACCTCAAACAGCGTCTCGCCCGTCTGCTGCCCAATCTGTGACGCGACTTCGACCGAGCGGTCGCCGATGCTGCGCTTCGGTGTGTTGATGATGCGGCGCAGGCGCATTTCGTCGCTTGGGTTGTTGATGACGCTGAGGTACGCGATCATCTCGCGGATCTCGCGGCGCTCGTAGAAGCGTGTGCCGCCGATGATTCTATGCGGTACGCCGGACTTCGCAAAATTGCGTTCAAACGTCAGAGACTGCGAGTTCATGCGGTACAAAACGGCGTAATCAGAGAATTTTCGTCCCGCTGCAACACCGTCTAAAATGATTTTTGTGATGCGCTCGGCTTCGTCTGTTTCGTTTTCCGCCGTGTGCAGGTGAATCATGGCGCCGGTGCCGTTCTGCGTCCAAAGCGTCTTGCCTTTACGCTCGGTGTTGTGCTCGATCACGGCGTTTGCGGCATCCAGAATGTTCTGCGTGGAGCGGTAGTTTTGCTCCAAACGGATGACCGTCGCATTCTGAAACGTATTTTCAAAGCTCAAAATGTTCTCAATCGTCGCGCCGCGGAACTTGTAGATGCTCTGGTCGTCGTCGCCGACTACGCACAGGTTGCCGCTTTTTTCGGCCAGCATGCGCACAAAGGTGTACTGCGCATGGTTCGTATCCTGGTATTCGTCCACCATCAGGTAGCGGAAGCGGTTTTGGTAGTATTCCAGCACATCCGGGCACTTTTTGAAGAGCTCCACCACCTTGTTGATGAGGTCGTCAAAGTCCATGGCGTCTGCGTCTTCCAAACGCTTCTGGTACATGGTGTACGCACGGGAGATGATTTTGAGCCTGAAATCGTCGCCGACCGTAAGGGCATATTCCGCAGGCGAGATCAAAGAATCCTTTGCCCGGGAAATCTCGTTTAAAATCGATTTCGGTGTGAAGTTCTTTTCTGAAATGTCGAGTTCCTTTAAGATGTTCTTCATCAAACGGCGCTGATCGTCGGTATCGTATACCGTAAAGTGCGAGGAATACCCGATGCGCCCACCGTTATAGCGTAAAATACGTGCGCAAGTGGAATGAAATGTAGATGCCCAAACATTATCCCCGTCTTCTCCCAACATAGCGCAAAGGCGATCCTTTAACTCTCCTGCAGCTTTATTGGTAAAAGTAATTGCCAGAATACTTCTTGCCCTTTTTGCTTTTTCTTTTTTCCTATCTTCTCTTTCCTTATAAGTAAAAGCGCTTAAATGCTCCTGCGTTTCTGCTGTAAGCGGCGTACCGTTTTCAATATAAGCTCTGCACGCGGCAATGTCGTTTTCATCGAGGTCATCGCGCAGATAGGTGCTATTGTACGCGTCGCCGTAACGCAGAATGTTTGCGATGCGGTTGATGAGCACGGTCGTTTTTCCGCTGCCTGCACCCGCCAAAATGAGCAGCGGGCCGTTTACGGTGAACACGGCCTGCTTTTGGCGGTCGTTCATGCGTGCAAAGTCTTTTTCCAGCACCGCACGGCGCAGTGCAAGAATTTCCGATTTATCCATAATCAAGTAGTCTCCGTTCTGTCCGTTTTGCGAATCTGTTCATGTAAATCTTATTTTACTATATCTCACGCAAAAGTTCAATCGAACATAGAAAATTCCCGGAGTGATCTTTCGGATTCACTCCGGGAACGACTTTATGTAAAGTTATTTAACGTTACAAAGTGATTAGCCTTTACAAAGATAAAATGCTTTACACTATGCGAGCATTTTGCGAACCATGTCGTAGAGTACGGGCTTCATGTTGTCGATGGTGTCCGGCTTATTTTCGATCATCGTCGCAAAGCATGTGGAGCCGATGAGCTCTACAACGAGGAACACACGCTTATATAAGATGTCTTCGGTGCAGCCCACGGCAAGCGAGCTGCTCTCAATGGCGGTGACAAGCTTATCCCACAGCGGGTCTTCCCGCATATCGATCTGCTTTTCGATCATCGGCCAGGAGAAATTTCGCTCCAAAAGCCGCAGTGTCAGGCGGCTTCTTTTAAAGTATTCCACGATGTAATCGACCATGATGATGATATTTTCAATGAAATCATCGGTCTTGTGCTCTTCCGCATATTCATAAGCCTCACTCAAAACGCGCGCGGAAATGCGGTACGTGAGCTGCTGTAAAAGCTGCGTTTTATCATGAAAATACAGATAAAACGTACCTTTTGCGACATTGGCTTTTTTCACGATCTCATCGACCGATGTCTTGTTGACGCCTTTTTCCAGGAAAAGCTGATACGCCGCCTCCAGCAGCTCCTCCTTTTTCTGTTCTTTCTTTTGTTCTACACCGCCGCGCATGGCTGTGGCCTCCCATACATTCAAATCGTTACTGTGCATCGGTGCACTGTGCATAAGTGCTTTATTTGTCTTATAGTATAAGGCCCATACACCTTAAAAAGCAAGTAAAAAACGGCATTTTGTGCAGATTTGAATAAAATGACCAATAGTCAATTTATTCTGTCAGCTTAGTTCGTCACTTTGAATATTGACTATTAGTCATTTTTGGACTAAACTACATAACGAAATAAACGGGATGGTTCCCGAATGAAAGGAGCGGTGCTAAATGGAGCACTTTGCACGATGGATCGTGAAGCACAGAAAGCTGATCCTTGTTTTAGCGGTTTTGCTTTTGATCCCCTCGGTGTTCGGTGCGCTCGGCACCTATATTAACTACGATATCCTGACCTACCTGCCGGAGGATCTGGATTCCATGATCGGCGAGACCTACTTGGAAGATGACTTCAACATGGCTTCGGTCTCCATGATCACAGTGGAAAACATGTCCACGTCCGATACCTTAAAGCTAAAAAGCGACCTTGAAGGGGTTGAAGGCGTGCAGAAGGTCATGTGGACGAGCGACTTTATCGACGTAACAACGCCGAAGGAAATGCTTCCGAGTGATATTCAGAAGTTCTTCTATAACGATTCCGGCGCAACGATGCTGATCGTTCAGTTTGATGCCCCGAGTGCAGACGCCAGAACGATGAAAGCACAAACGCAGATCAAGAGCATCTTAAATAAAGATTGCTTCATCGGCGGTATGTCCGCTATTTTGGAAGACACCAAGAGCCTTGTCAATGAAGAGATGCCCCTTTACATTCTCTGCGCTGTGGGCGCTTCGCTGCTCATTCTGTTCCTCAGCTTGAAGGAAACGATCGTGCCGCTCATCTTTATGCTCGGCATGCTGTTCCCGATCGCCTATAACTTTGGCACGAACATCTTCCTCGGCCAGATCAGCTACATTACGGAAGCGCTGGCGACGGTTTTGCAGCTTGGCGTTACGATGGACTTCTCCATCTTCCTCCTGCACCGTTATGAAGAAGAAAAGCTGACGGCAGCGACCGATGAGGACGCGATGGTAGCAGCCATTAAAAAGACGTTCTCCTCCATCACCGGCAGCTCCCTTACAACGATCGCGGGCTTCCTCGCCATGTGCACTATGCAGCTTACGCTCGGTGAAGACATCGGCGTTGTTATGGCGAAGGGCGTTCTGCTCGGCGTTATCTGCACCATCACCGTGCTGCCGTCCCTCATCATGACGTTCCGCCGTGCGATTGAGAGACATTCGCACCGCACATTCATCCCGAAGCTCAAGCGTACATCGAACTTCGTTGTGAAGCACCGCGTACCGATCCTCATCGTGTTCCTTATCATCTTCCTTCCGTTCTCCATTGCACAGTCGAAGACCTCCGTTTACTACACGATCTTCGATGCACTGCCGCAGGACCTCCCCGGCATTGCAGGCACGAACCGCTTGAAGGAAGATTTCGATATGACGACCTCGCACTTTGTCATTGTCGATGACAGCCTTTCCGAAAAAGATCTCTCCGACCTTTCCGATGAGCTCAGCGACGTGGACGGCATCCATCAGGTGCTGAGCTACGAAAAGTTCGTCGGCGGTGCGATTCCGGAAATGTTCATCCCGGAGGATGTGCGCGACATCTTTGAGGCCGGCGGCCACAAGATGATCCTTGCAAACTCTTCTTATAAGAGCGGCAGTGATGAGCAGAACAACCAGCTCTCTGAAATGATCGACATTGTAAAGAAGTATGACGCAAACGGCGTTATCACCGGCGAAGGCGCCATGACGAAAGACCTGATCGAAGTTGCAGATGTCGACTTCAACAACGTTAACATTACAAGTATCCTCGTCGTGTTCGTCATCATCGCCATCGTGTTCCGCTCCGCTTCTATTCCGGTGCTGCTCGTTGCGGCGATCGAAAGCGCCATCATGATCAACCTCGGTATTCCGTACTTCACCGGCACGACGCTGCCGTTCATCGCAAGCATCGTTATCGGCACCATTCAGCTTGGTGCAACGGTTGACTACGCGATCCTCATGACCACGCGTTTCCGTGAAGAACGTAACGCTGGCCACACCGCTAAGGAAGCGGCGCAGATCGCCGTTGAGCAGTGCAGCCAGAGTATTTTGACAAGTGGTCTCACCTTCTTCGCGGCAACGTTCAGCGTGTCCCTTGTCTCCCGTATGGAGCTTATCGGCGTGCTGTGCAAGCTCATCAGCCGCGGCGCACTCATCAGTATGGCAGTTATCCTGCTCGTGCTGCCGGCACTGCTTGTCATCACCGAGCCGATCCTCAGAAAGACCACGTTCCGTTGGCTGAAAAAGCCCGAAACCACCGAGAAAAAGGCATAATCGATTCAGAGAAAGGATCTCGATCAATATGAGTAAGTATCTTACAAAATCTGTTGCGGCTACGATTTCCGCACTTCTCCTCCTCGGCTGCGCTGCCCCGGCTTTCGCGGCAGATGCCACCGTTGAGAAAAAAGAAACCTCTTATCTCATCCTGAACGCGGACGGTTCCGTACAGGAGCAGATCACCAGCGATTGGCTGCACAGCGATGACGGCTTCGACGCCGTGACCGACGAAAGCGACCTTTCCGATATTCAGAACCTCAAGAGCGACGTGATGCCGGAGCAGTCCGGCAATACGCTCAAGTGGACGACGGACGACACCGATATTTATTATCAGGGCAAGAACAGCGCGCAGGCGCCGGTCGGCGTTTCCATTGCGTATACGCTCGATGGCAAGACCGTTACGGCCGATGAACTCAAGGGCCAGAGCGGACACCTTGTCGCGACCGTAAAGCTGACGAACAACACCGGCGAAGAAGTGACCGTAAACGGCAAAAAGCGCACCGTCTATACCCCGTTCTTCACCGTTGCGGCGGCTGTTCTGCCGAGCGAAAACTTCAAGAACATCACGACCGAGCACGGTATGGTCGAGTCCGATTCCAAAACGCAGCTTGCCTGCTTCCTTGCGATGCCGGGCATGAAAGAAGCTGTGAGCGACCTGCTCCCCGACAGCTTTGATAAGCTCGATGATCTGATGCTCGACACTCTCACCCTCGAAGCGGATGTTACGGACTGCACTGTGCCGACGTTCCTCTTCGCTGCATCACCAAGCCTTTCCGACCTCGACCTCGATGAGGTCTCTGACGAGCTTGGCGACACGATGGATGAGCTGACCGATGCCATCGACCAGCTGAAAGATGGCTCCGGCGCGCTGGACGACGCTGTGGGCACGCTTGTTGAGAGCCTTGACACGTTTGCTTCGAGTTACAGCCAGTTCGATGCCGGCGTAGACAGCGCTTTAAGCGGCACGCAGTCCCTTGCAAACGGCACGGAGAACCTGCTTGAAAACGCACAGCTCTTGGCAACGAAGACCGGCGAGCTCTCCCTCGGTGCCATTCAGCTGCAGAACAGCACCGCACAGCTTGCAGGTGTGATGAACCAGCAGCTCGTTCCGGGCCTTGTAGAGGCTGCTGAAAAGAAGACTGCACTCGAAGACAAAATGACGGAGCTTTCCGGCAAGCTCAACAGCGTTGAAATTCCGGACATGGCAGCGCTGAAGACACAGCTTGGCGCAGGTGTTGCACAGGTCTTCGACGGTGCAGCAAGCGGTGCAGCAAAAGCGGCTTCCGAAGCCGCTGCAAGCAATGCGGCAACGGCGGCTTCCAAAGCAACGGCCGATGCAATTAAGAGCAATGTTCAGCAGGCAGCCGATAATACAACAGTCGGCGCAGACCAGGTAGCGGATCAGGCAACAGCACTTTCCAGTGCTTTGTTCCAGGGCGGTTATCAAACGGCTCTCGGTGAGCTTTTACAGGATTCGAGTCTTGGCCTCTCGGATGAACAGCAGGCAGCCATCATGGCAAAAATCAACGCACCGTCTTCCCCGAGCGAAGATACGGTCAACGGTGTGGCCACACAGCTTTCCGGCGCGGTAACAGGCGCTGTAAAAACGGCAATGGGTCAGGTTGCAAGCGGTATTGATTCGGATACGATTGCAAGCACTGTCGGCCCGCAGGTCGCTGAGCAGGTTGCCCCGAAAGTTACGGAAGCTGTGACTTCTTCCGATACGCTTGCGGCGGCAAAGCAGAGCGCTGTGCAGCAGGTCGCGGCGGCGATTCCGGACATCAACACCGATGAGCTTAAGGCTCTGATGGGCGAATTCAAGACGCTCTCCTCGCAGGCGGGCGAAATGATGGGCAGTGTCGATACGCTGACCGGCGCACTGTATAATGCAGAGAACCCGGCAGATACCAACACGGTCGTCGGCGCGGCAAACGCGATTTCTGACGGTGCTGCACAGCTTGGCAGCGGCGCTTCTCAGCTTGCGACCGGCACCTCTGCTTTTGCAGAAGGCGTAGGCACGCTGGATGCCGGTGCAGATCAGCTCCTCGGCGGCATGGAGACGCTCTCCTCCTCCAGCAAGACGGTATCGAACGCGATCGGTCAGTTCCAGTCCGGCGGCGCAGAGCTCAAGGACGGCACGTCCGAACTCAGCGACGGCATGACGGAGTTCTCCGATACGATCAACGATAAGCTCGACGACCTCAATGAGATCACCGACCCGGATTCCACGCTGGCACGCGTGCTTGACATCATGAAGGACCGCGCAGACAGCTTCACAGGCTCCGGCCGTGCAGACGGTACGGATATGACCGTAGCCTACGTGATGCGCACCGCGACGGATTCGAGCGACAACAGCACGAGCACCACGGAAGAAACCACAACGGATACCGAAGAAAAAGACAGCTTCTGGAACCGTGTGGCAAACCTCTTCTCGAAATAATTCAACATAAATCGCAGGAAGCAGGAACTCCCCAAACGGAGCGCCTGCTTCCTTTTTATTGCTTTTTTCCGTCAAACGGTGTATGATTATCGTGTTTAAACTTTGCAGAAAATGAGGTCTTAAAATGAAGAAGCTGTGCACGCTGTTTCTCACTTTTTTGAAGATCGGTGCCTTTACATTCGGCGGCGGCTACGCGATGGTTGCGCTTTTGGAAAATGAGTTCATCGCGAAGAAAAAGTGGATCGACAAAAAAGAGTTTCTCGATATGATCGCGATCGCGGAGTCCACGCCGGGCCCGATGGCCATTAACAGCGCGACGTATATCGGGTATCACATTGCCGGTGTGCCCGGCGCGGCGGCGGCTACACTTGCGGTGTGCATCCCCTCATTTATCATCATCTACCTCATTTCCCTGTTTTTTGACCAGTTTTTGAGCTTGAAATTCGTTTCCTGCGCGTTCCGTGGCATTCAGGTGTGCGTCGTTTACCTCATCTTTTCTGCCGGCGTGCGTATGCTGAAAAGCCTTGAAAAGACGGCGTTCAACACGGTGCTCGTCATCGGCGTGGCGGTCTGCATGATCGCGTTTTCCGTTTTTGCAGTTTCTTTTTCGTCGATTTATTTCATCCTCATCAGCGGCGTGATCGGCCTTGCCGTTTACTGCATACAGCGCCTGCGCGGAAAAGGCGGTGACGCAAAATGATTTATTTGCAGCTGTTTCTGACATTTCTTGAGATCGGCGCGGTATCGTTTGGCGGCGGCTACGGCATGATCTCCCTTATCCGCGAAGCCGTGCTCTCGAATAACTGGCTCACGGAAAGCGAATTTATCAACTTCATCGCGGTTTCAGAATCGACCCCCGGCCCGCTCGCTGTCAACATGGCGACATTTATCGGCTCTTCACAGGCCGGTGTTTTGGGCAGCTTGCTTGCGACCTTGGGCGTTGTGCTGCCGTCCTTTATCATCATTTTGCTCATTGCGGCGGTGTTGAGCAATTTGCTGAAATACGCCGGCGTGCAGGCGTTCCTTTCCGGCGTGCGCCCGTGCGTGGTGGCACTTATTCTGGCGACAGCGCTGACGATGGGCCTCAGCACGCTTTTCAGCTTCACGACGATACAAAGTGTCCTTGAAGTTGACCTGCGCGGTGTTGTGATCTTGCTTCTTTTGATTGCTTTGCATTTTGGCTACAAGCTCTTTAAAAAGAAAGCGCCCTCGCCCATTTTGATGATCGTGCTTTCCGCCGGACTTGGCATTTTGTTCTACGCATTTTAAATTTTAAAAACGAGAAGACCTCCACCCGGGCCGGAAAACCCGAGTGAAGGTCTTTTTTGTATGAAAATGGCGCTTAACCGTTGTTTCGGCTGCACTTTTCAGCGTCGATTGCGAGCACGACCATCAAAACGCACAGCGCATCGGCAGGATTATGAATGTTCAGAAGGTACGTGTCCGTCCAGTTGAAAAGCTCTTTTGAGATTTCTGCAACAGCGCTGCCGGTGCCGGAGACGACGGAATAGTCCCATTCCAGAATATTGCCCTCTACGTGCCAGCCGTTGCATTCTACGTTGTATTTGGGCTGGAAAAGCGCAAACTCGCGGCTGATGCAGCCGACATACTGATTTTTAAAATACATCTCGAATTTCGGCATAAACGTGAAAATGCGCTCTTTCACGGTGCCGACTTCTTCGCCGTAGGCATCGAAAATTTTCAGGCAGTGCCCCCAAGAAAGCTGCCCCTTGACAACAAAGACCGTGTTGCCATTCTCATCAAAAATATCGTAGCTGTCAAACCACGAAAAAAACCGCTGCTTAAACCGTAAAATCATAAAAATCTCCCTTTCTCAAATCAGTATTCTTCGTCATATTCGTCGTATTCGCCATACTCGTCATATTCGTCGGCGTTATCCTCTCCATAGAGGTATTCGTACAAATAATCACGGGCAAAGCGCTCAAATACCCATTCGTTTTCGTTGAGTATCGTCAGCAAAATATCTTCAAGTTGTGGCTTAGATAAGCTGCGGACACACTTTTCTACATTAAGTATCATTTCTTCCTGCTGCCGCTCGGCTTCCTCTCTCTCTCGGATAACGTTTTCGCGGTACGTTTCAGCTTCTTTCGGGAACATATAAAAATACAGCGCAACCTTATGCTTGCATATAACCGTTCGACCGTCTGCGTGCGGGCAGTTACAACGTGATTTGCGCGGATGCTCTAAATCGATATATACATCATACCGCTTTCCCTCACTGCCGCGTACAATACCGTTATATAAGCTGTCCGAAAGCTTTTCAAAATAGAGAATTCTGTTTTGTTTAAAGTACTCGTATCCGCGAGCAGCAGAGGTATAGCTTGCAAGTTCAATAAATCCCATAGAAATTTCCCTATTTTTTCCCACTGCTTTCGATCGTATAGATCACACAGATGAACCCTGCGATGACCGCGAGCAGTATGGAGCCGTTTAACCCGTCGTTCATGGCCGCGCCGAGGAACAACCCGACTATGGCGGCCAAAACGATAACGATAGCGGAACCGATCGTTTTCATATTCATACAAATTCCCCCAAGAAAGCTTGTATTTGGCTTGATTGTATCATGTTAAACCCTGTTTTGCAACATCACAGGGAAAGAATATGTAAAAGGGAAATTAAAAACGTGAAAAATATTCACTTTTCTTCGATTTTTCTATTGACAATTCCTTCCTGTTTTTATATAATGCACTTGTAAATCTGTCAAGCGCCTCGCGGTCAAAGTCCTTCCGACCCGGGGCGCGATTTTTATTTTATGAGGGAATGGCATTAAAGATTTTATCTCCTATGAGGCAATATGAAGTATATAAGTCTATTCCCTTTTGATCTTCACATTGTGAATAGGAAACCTCTGCTTCCCGTACTTGATCTAAAAGATCAAGAGCTTCATCTTCACTATAATCTTTGAAAGGCGAAAAAGAGATGTGTTCTGCTTTCAACAATGTGATTTCTGTAGCTGTAAGAGAAAATTTTATTTTGCTTCCGACCTTATGTTGAATTTCAATTTATAAAAAACAAAAACACACACTGCAATTCAAATCACAGTGTGTGTTGGCGGAGAAGATGGGATTTGAACCCATGCGCCGGTTACCCGACCTACTCCCTTAGCAGGGGAGCCCCTTCACCACTTGGGTACTTCTCCATGGTGAATATAAAAGAAAAATGTGGCGGAGAGGAAGAGATTCGAACTCTTGGTCCCTTACGAGATCACTAGTTTTCAAGACTAGCTCCTTAAACCACTCGGACACCTCTCCATTTCAGAACAAGTGGTATTATAACACATGAGACACACTTTGTCAAGCATATTTCTTTTTGTGCATTTTATAGAGCCGACCTGACTGCTATTTATTATACAAAAACTGCGTGGGTTTGTCAAGTCTATATTGAAATTTTGGCCGCTTTTTTCTAAAAACAATGAAATCGCAACAGAAAATCGCTTGCAATGCGGTGAAAAATGCCGTATACTGTTTATGAAAAACAAAAGGAGTCGTTGCAAAAATGAGCAAAGTTGAATTTGACTGCGGCAAATGGCTGCAGGAGGCCGAAGGGTTTGCATTGCCGGATTGGAGCGCACTGCCCTCTATCCCCCTTTACATGGATCAGGTGATGATGTTCACGGGCGAAGCGCTGTCCCTTTTTGAGCGCGATGAAAAACAGAGCCTGCTGACGAACAGCATGATCAACAATTACGTGAAAAGCGGCGTTGTGGACCACCCCGTGCACAAGAAGTACAGCAAGGAGCATCTTTCTAAGCTGATGATGGTAGGCTTACTGAAGCAGGTGCTTTCCATTCAGGATATTGCCGTGCTGTTTTCCGGTGATGAAGACGCGGAGCAGCTCTACAAGGACTTTGCAGCGGCGCAGAGCAGCGCTTTGCACGAGACGGCGGCGGGCGTACACCCGGAAAGTGACGCGGCGGCCTTGCGTGCGGCGGCGTTGAAGCTTGCGGCGGAGGCCACGGCGCGCCAGGCGGTTGCCCAACGCATTTTAATGGCGTTGTCCGATGAGAAAAAAGCGAAGAAATAATCAAATTTGCAACGAACAAAAGCCTGCATGGCGCATAGAATGTTCTATCTGAAGAAAGGATGGGATATGATGTGCGGATTTGCAGGCTTTTTTGATGTTTGCGGCGGACTTTCGGACGAAAAATACCTTTGGCTTACGCTTATACGGCGTATGGCGGGGCGTCTCTCCCACCGCGGCCCGGATGGACGCGGCGCTTTGGTCACAGAGCATTGTGCGCTTGCGCATGTGCGTCAGGCGGCAAATGCGGCGCAGCCGATGACCGCTCGGCAGGACGGGTTTACATACAGCATCGCGTTTGACGGAATGCTCTATAACGCCGCAGAGCTGCGTGAGGCGCTGCGGGCGCGCGGAGAATCATTTGAAACGGAGAGCGACGCGGAGGTCGTACTGAAAGGCTACATGGCGTTCGGTGAAGACTGCGCGAAAAAATTAAACGGTGCGTTCGCGTTCGTGATTGAAGATAAGCGGCGCGGACAGGTGTTTCTGTGCCGGGATCGGTTCGGCGCAAAACCGCTTTTTTATACGCGTTCCGGCGACCGTTTGGTGTTTGCATCGGAGATCAAGGCACTCTTTGAATATCCCGGCGTACAGCCGAAAATTGGGCGCACGGGTCTGTGCGAGCTTTTCGGCCTATCGCCCATGCACACACCGGGCTGCGGCGTATATGAGAATATTTTTGAGGTTCTGCCGGGGCATTGCATCACGTATGGCAGAGACGGTTTTGCGGAGCACCCCTATTTTAAGCTGGAAGCGCGGCCGTATACGGAGAGCTACGCGGATACTGTGCAGCAGGTGCGGGCCTTGTTGGAAGATGCCGTAAATCGCTGCCCAAAAGACGGGAGCTGTGCGGTTTTAGAGGATACGCTGGGCGGTGAAATTTTGGCGGCACTTGCGAAAAAGCAGCAAGTGGAAATCTATGCCGTGGAAAATGGCGGCGGAAAAACGGATTTTTTGACAGATACCGTGATCGCGCGGGATCTGCCCGGCATGACGGACACCGCTCTCTATGCGCTTTGCCGGGCAGCAAAACCGAAATGTGCTGCGGCGATGAGCAGCGTCGGCGCAGATGTGCTTTTCGGCGAATGTCCGTGGCTTTTGCAAGACGCGCCGCAGGACATTTTTCCGTGGATGACACACTTGCAGGCGCGCACGAAGCTATTAAAGCCAGAGCTTTTGGAAGCGCTTGAACCGGAAAGCTATGTGCGCGAGCGATATGAAGAGATGCTGGAAGGCGTACCTGTGCTGCGCGGCGAATCCGCCGAAAACCGAAAGTGCCGCGAAAAAACCTACCTCGGCATTTACGGGTATATGGCGGCAGAGCTGGAGCAAGCAGACCGCTGCGGCATGGCGTGCGGGCTGCAAATACATGTGCCATATGCAGACCATCGGCTCGTTTCCCTGCTTTTCAACACGCCGAAAGCGGTGAAAAACGGGCTGCTGCGCGATATTTATCGCGATTTATTGCCAGACGCGGAACCCCGCGCGAAAATGCCGCTACAGAAACCGGATAATGTGAGGGATAATTGGCTGAAAACACAGCTTTCGGCTGTTTTGCGCGATAAAGAGCAGCCGATACACAAGCTGATCTCAGAAAAAGCCGTGCGGACGCTCATGGCAGAGCTGTTTAGCGAAGACGGCGCACAGCTTTCCATCTACGTGCTGCAAATGAACCTCTGGCTGAATCGCTACAAGGTGAAGCTGGTGCTTTAGAAATACGGGATGTCTTCCTCCTCCACGCGCTGTACGTTGGCGGTGATGTGCAGTGCAATTTCGGCGGCCGAAAGCTTTTCTGCGGCGCTTTCCCCTATTTCTTGCCACACATTTGGCACGCTGCGGAAGATGACTTCGCAAAGGCCTGCGGCATCGGCTCCGTTTGCGGCTTGCAGGTAGGCTGTGATGCGTTCCTGCACGCACGATGCAAGTGCGTTTTCAAAGCGCGGGAAGGCCTCGTTCCCAACGCGCATGGCCGTGTTTGTGACGGCAGAGACCTCGGCGGTGATTTGAATATCGGCGGCAAAGCTTTGCACCTCTGCGGTACCGGTAAAGCGTATAGTGCTCTTTGAACTGCGCACTTTAAGCGATACCGTGCCGAAAATTTCATCCTCTACGGTAAATTCGCCGCCCGAAAGCGTACCCTGCAAGGCACTAAGCCCCTGTGTTTCCGCCGGCGTGAGCACGGCGCACAGGCGGTAGCTTTGCAGAACGGCTGTGCCGACGGGCGTGGGCAAATCATCGGCGCGCAGAACGGGCAGCGCGGCAGTGGTGTTTACGCCGTAAAGACCGTTTACAAGCTGCAGCAAATTCACGTCTGCCGCGGCCCCGCTGTATTTTGCGCCGTTTGAAAGCTGCATGAAGCGTTCGGCGGTGAGATCCGTCTGTAACAGGACGCTTTCGGCGGTATCTTCTGCGAGAAAAACTTTGGCGGTCGGGCGGGAATCGTAGTGGCGGATAAAGAAATCCAGTTGTTCGGCGATACCGCTTTCTGCGCATTGCATACCGAAAAGGATGGCGGCGTTGTGCGAATACAGCGGCGTGCGGCCGCTTTTGAGCGCGATTTGACTGAGCGCTTCGGGGACGGTATCGCCCTCACCGGAAAAGGTGCTCTGCCCTCCGTCCTCCGTCGTTTCGGAAGCGAGCACCGTCACGCGGCAGCCGGTTGCCGTGCGGTCTACGCCGATTGCGCTGATGAGCAAGCGCTCGTAAAGCTCTGGCGCGCAGCCCGAAGCGGTGAGCGTCAAAATGAGCGAAAGTAAAACGGATGTGAGTGCTTTTTTCATGCGGCGCGTCTCCTCTTCTTTTTGATGCAGTCGAAAAACCAAAGCAAACTCGGCAGCATAGCGCCGGTCAAAACGGAAAACGGCAGCAGATACGCCGTGCGGAACACGGCCCCGACGCGTGCGGCGGAGTCTGTGAGCCATAGGGACAGAACTGCTGTCAGCGCGGCTATGAGTGCCGTCAGCCACGCGCGCGGGCGTGTCGGGATAGGTGTCATGCATACGGCGATGCAGAATAATCCGCAGGCAATACGCACGATGAGCGCCATCATGCTGATGCCGATGAAAAGCGCGTCCAGCCGCTGAATGCCGGCAATCTCCGCGATGGAAGCGAGCGTGTATGCGGGGAAAACTTGCAGCGCGGCGTACTCGCCGAGACACGAGACGATGAAAAACAGAAGCACACCCAAAAACACGGTGATGCCGCCGTTCCAAACGACAAAGCCGAGCACGCGGTGACTTTTACCGCTTTTTGTATCCGTATTTGTAAGAAACGGCATCAAAACAGCAAACTCGGCAAGCGAAGAACAGCGCGCTGTGAAGACGAGAAACCCCTGTACGGTTTGGTCTATGCCGTCATAGAAAAGCGGCATGAGATAATGCGGCGTGACGTTCGGCGAGACGGCGAGAAAAATCATCCCCATGCCGAGCATGAACAGCGTGAAAATGCATACCGAGGCGCGTGAGATGGTTTCTATACCGCGAATGGCACCATAAAGTGCGATGCCGAGCACGACAAGGACGATGGAAAAACGCGAAGCGACGGGGTCTGTAGTGTTGACGAGCAGCGTCAGAAAAAGCGAAAGACTGAAAATGTTCATCACTATAAAATAAAGCGCGTAAATTGCGGACATCGGTACAGAAACACCGCGGCCGCAGTTATTCTCTGCGATTTGCAGAAGCGATGCTTCCGGGTGGCTTTTGTGCAGCACGAAAAGCGGCAGAGAAAACACCGTAAGGTACAAAAACAGCCCGAGCGAAGAGAAAATGCTTTCAATCAAATTGCTGCCGCCGACGGTTTGCACATTGATTGTGATGCTGACGATGACACGTGAAAGAAACAGCATAAGGTAAAGCTGCAAAGCACTGATCTTAGTTTTCACAGGTGCTTTTCCCCCTTTCCCGCGCCGGGCATGTGTTGTACGGAGGCGTTATGACGCACTAATCGTTTCCATCCCGCGCGTACAAGCACATCCCGCATGGCGGAAAGCCGAAATGGTGCGACCGGGGCCAAAAACGGCACGGAAAAGCTTGTTTTGCCGCAAAGCTCGAATAATAAAAACGTAAAGCCTGCAAGCACGCCCCACACACCCCATATACCGCCCACCAAAATAAAAGTAAGACGCAGTACAGCCATGGGCTCGTATAATTTCGGAACCGTGTACCCGGTAATGACCGTGACGGCGATGACGACGAGCGACGGTGCGCTGACGAGCCCTGCGGAAACGGCGGTCTCGCCGATGACAAGACCGCCCACGATGCCGACAGAGCTGCCGAGCGGTTTCGGTACGCGCAGTCCGGCTTCGCGCATCAGTTCATACATAAAGTAAAGCAAAATCGCTTCTAACATGACGGGAAACGGCGTACTGCGCTCTGCCTGTGCAATGGTAACAAGCAGTGTTTCCGGCAGCAGCTCCGGGTCGTGTGCGGCGATGCCGACATACAGCCCCGGCAGAAAAATCGCGAGGAAAAACGCGATGTATTTCAGCCAGCGCGTGAACGTGGCGTAAAACGGACGGTTTGCATAATCGTCGGCGGTCTGAAAGTTTTCAACGAAGAGATACGGCACGTAAAGCGCTGTGGGCGTGCCGTCTATAAGCAGCCCGATGCGCCCCTCATGCAATTTGCCGCATAAGGTATCGGGGCGCTCGGTAAAACCTACGCGATCAAAAATCGCGGGACGCTCCAAGTAACCCGCCAAATATCCTGCTGCAAGCACGTCTTTTAGATTACATGCGGAAAGCCGCTTTTTGAGTGTGTTAATGATCTTCGGGTCCGCGATGTTTTTTAAATAGCACAGCGCAGCCGGTGTTTGGCTCTCTTCGCCAACCGTCACCTTTTCAAATTTGAGCTCGGTCGTTTTGAGACGGCGTCGTAAAAGCGAAATGTTTGTCTGGTAGGTTTCCACAAAGCCTTCGCGGGAGCCGCGCTGCATAACTTCCGTATCGGGCTCATCTACCCCGCGCGCAGCAAAGCCCTGCGTGCCGAACGCGAGCGCTGTCGGACAGTTATCGAGCAGCAGCACCGCAAAGCCGTTCATCATACGTTCGAGCACTTCGCTGACGGTGGAAAGCTCGGCTTGCTCTACGGCGCACAGCACGTTTTCTTCGATAAACAAAAGCGTTTCTTTGCCGTTATCCGTCGGAATTTTCGCGCGCATCAACGGGTTTAAAATGCTCAAAGTAATGTGCTGCTTGCTGACGAGCCCATCCATGGTGAGCAGCGCGGCCGGTACCGTGCCGACCATAAATTCGCGCTCGATATAATCCATGGCGTTTTCAAATAATCCATTTATATATGTTACGTTTTCCTTTAAGTGTTCAGATAAGTTTTCCATTAGCAGTTTCCTTTCCGCATGGTTCTCCCGTGTAGATTTTGCAGAAAGGCCGTATTTTATACGCCCGAAGACGCATAATAGCGACGAAGACATACGGAAAGGAAAACGCCATGTTTATTTCGTTTGTGCGCACGATTATCTTGTATTTTACGATTATTTTGGCTGTTCGCGTTATGGGCAAACGGCAGATCAACCAACTGCAAACGAGTGAATTGGTCGTGACGCTGCTCATCTCCGATCTTGCGGTGATCCCGATGCAGGACAGCGGCCAGCCGCTTTTCAGCGGGCTCATCCCCATTTTGGTGCTCATTGCGCTCGAGGTGCTCGTTTCGGTTTTTATGCTTAAAAGCAGCCGTTTTCACCGTTTGGTGTGCGGCAAGCCGGTCGTCATCATCAAAGATGGGCGTATCATTCAGGAAAACATGCGGGAGCTGCGCATGAGCATAGAAGACCTTTTTGAGCAACTGCGGCAAAAGGATGTTTTTGTGCTTTCGGATGTGACATATGCCATTGTAGAGACGAACGGCACGCTGAGTGTCGTTAAAAAAGCCGCCGTCAATTACCTGCGTCCGAGCGATATGGGTGTGAAAGTGAAAGACGAGGGCCTTGAAGTCGTTGTGGTGAGCGATGGAGACCTTTCTGTGGGCTCTATGCACTTGTGCGGCAAAAATGAAGAGTGGATACACAGCATATTAAAAAGCGAAGCCGTACCGCTTTCCGAAGTGTTTATTCTAACGGTAAACACAGCCGGACATTATACGCTCATTCGGCGGGACGGCAGCCTAAAAAAGGGAGTGAAAAAATGAAGCGCATGGCCTTTTCAATCGTTTTGGCGGCATTTGCTGTGACGGTGTGTATCTTTGGTTACTGCAACACGGCAAGATCTGCGAATACACTGATCGTGTCCGCGGAAAATATCGACCGGCTGCTTTCCGACGGCGAAGCGGAAAAAGCCTTGGAGGAAAGCCGAAAATTGCAGGCAGACTGGGAGAAAATACACGATAAACTGTGCGTTTTCCTGCCGCACGAGCATTTGGAGCCGCTGGAAAACATTTTTGCCGTGCTGCCCTATTATATTGAGCAGGAAGAGGTGTCCTTAGCGCGCGCCGAATGCCAGATGGTGAAAAACACGGCGGAGCACATTCAAAAAACAGAGCGCATCGCATTTGAAAATGTGTTTTAAAGCAAAAAACAGCAGCCCCATATCGCGTTGGGACTGCTGATACATAATCTGAATTTATCGGTTGCGCTCGGCCTTGATCTTATTGAGCTCGTCCATGAACGTATTGATGTCTTTGAATTCACGGTAAACGGAAGCAAAGCGAACATAGGCGACTTCGTCGACTTTCTTGAGCTTATCCATGGCATAAGTGCCGATGAGCGTGGACGGCACTTCGCGGTCGAGCGAGTTTTGCAGGAGCGTTTCAATCTCGTCTACGATGCGCTCCAGTGTTTCAAGCGGTACGGGGCGTTTTTCGCAGGCGCGCAGAAGGCCGTTCAACAGCTTGTTGCGGTCAAAAGCCTCGCGGGATTTATCTTTTTTTACAACGACCACCGGCACAGTCTCAATGACTTCATAGGTCGTAAAGCGTTTTGCGCAGTTTAAGCACTCGCGGCGGCGGCGAATGCGCTCTCCCTCATCGGTCGGTCTGGAATCGATGACCTTACTTTCACTGTATCCGCAATAGGGACATTTCATGGATAACCCTCCAAAGTTCTAACACACCAAATCTGTCTCTTAAAGTAGTGTTATTATACAACAGTTTCCGGTGAAAAATCAAGCGATACCGCACACTTTTTTCGATTTTTGACCTTAAAATCGAAAGGAAACGCCAAATCTCTGCGATTTTCGCCTGCAAGACGCGATTTTACTGCGGTTTTTGCTTGATTTAAAACACAGATTTCGGTATAATAAAACGGAATATAAACCGAGGAGAACAACTATGGCAATACTTACGGTGAACAACATAAAAAAGATGTTCGGCACCGATGTGATCATTCAGGATATTACATTTGAAGTGCAGAAAGGCGACCGCATTGGTCTTGTGGGCATCAATGGCTCCGGCAAGACGACGCTTTTCAAGGTACTGAACGGCGAATATACGGCGGACGAGGGCACCTTTACCCCGGCGCGCGAGATGTCTATCGGCTACATGGAGCAGCATGTCTGCCGCGATATGGAAAAGCCGGCGTTTGACGAAGTGATGACGGTGTTTGCGCCGCTGCTTAAAATGGAAGCGGACCTGGAAGCGCTTACGGCGAAAATTTCGGAGATGCCGGAAAACCTTGACGAGCTTATTGAAAAGCAGGCGGAGCTGAACGACCGCTTTATTGCGGACGGCGGCCTCACCTGCCGCAACCGCGCGAAAAGCACGCTCATCGGCCTCGGCTTTGCGCCGGAGCAGATCTACGCGCCTATCGGCGTTTTGAGCGGCGGGCAGAAAGCAAAAATTCAACTTGCAAAAATGCTGCTCGGCGAATCAAATTTACTTCTGCTCGACGAACCGACGAACCATCTTGACATTCCGTCTGTTGAATGGCTGGAGGATTTTCTGAAAAACTACAACGGCTCGTACATCGTCATTTCGCACGACCGTTATTTCCTCGACGCTGTGACGAACCGCACGTTCGAGATTGAAAACACGCATTTGACGGAATACAAGGGCAATTACACGAAATACTTGCAGCTGAAGGAAGAAAACCGCCTTGCGATGCAGCGCGTCTATGACAATACCCAGCGCGAGATCAAGCGCATTGAGGGCATCATTGAGCAGCAGAAGCGCTTCAATCAGGAGCGCAACTATGTGACGATCGCGAGCAAACAGAAATCCATCGACCGCCTGCAGGCGACGCTTGAAAAGCCCGAGGATGAGCCGGATACCATCAAATTTCAGTTTAAGGCCAGTCAGCGCGGCGGCAACGATGTTTTGGAAGCGGAAGAACTTGCCCTCTCGTTCGGCGACCACAAGCTGTTTGAAAATGTAAATCTCGATATCAAGCGCGGTGAAAAGGTATTCCTCATCGGCCCGAACGGCTGCGGCAAGACCTCTTTGCTGAAGGTGCTGCTGCACATTTATAAGCAAACCTTCGGCGATTTCCGCTTCGGCGCGAATATCGACATCGGCTATTACGATCAGGCGCAGGGCAATTTGGATGAGAGCAAGACCGTTATCGATGAAATTTGGGACCTGCACCCCTATATGACGCAGACGCAGGTGCGCAGCGCCTTGGCGGTGTTCCTCTTTAAAGGCGAAGACGTGTATAAGCCTGTAAAGGGCCTTTCCGGTGGCGAGCGTGCACGCGTGCTGCTTTTAAAGCTCATGCTTTCCAAGGCGAACCTTTTGATCCTCGACGAACCGACGAACCACCTCGATATCGGCTCCTGCGAAGCGCTTGAAAACGCGCTTTTGGGCTATGACGGTACGCTGTTTGTTGTTTCGCATGACCGTTATCTCATCAATAAGCTTGCAGATAAAATTTACTACCTCACCCCCTCCGGCACGACGCTGTACCTCGGCAATTACGACGCATATTTAGAAGCGCGCCAAAAGCAGGAGGCCGCAAAGGCCGCTGCCGAAGCGGAAAACGAAAACGCTGCGCCGAAAGCGAATGCAGCGTATAAACAAAAAAAGGAGCGCGCTTCTGAGATCCGCAAGCGCCGCGCTGCGCTTTCCAAATGCGAGCGCGAGATCGAAGCGACGGAAGCGGAGATCGACACGCTGAACGAGCAGCTCTCTGACCCTGAAACGGCGAGCGACTACGAGAAAATGATGGAGATCACGAACAAAATCACCGAGCAGAAAGCACTTGCGGACGAGCTGATGAACAACTGGACGGAGCTGACGCTTTGGCTGGAAGAAAACGACGTGTGACGAAAGGAAATTAACATATATGATGAAAGCAAAGGTCATCACCCTCGGCTGTAAGGTGAACCAATATGAATCGGAAGCGATGCTCTCTTCCCTTTTGCAGCACGGCTTTGCCGCAGCGGAAGATGGCGACACGGCAGATGTTGTGATTTTAAACTCCTGCACAGTCACGGCCGAAAGCGACCGCAAGGTGCGGCAGATCTTCCGCCGCGCCAAAAAAGATAACCCCGATGCCGTCATGGTGCTGACGGGCTGCATGGCGCAGGCGTTCCCAGAGGACGCAAGAAGACTCGAGGAAGCCGATATTATCCTCGGCACCTCGAACCGCAAGCGCCTTGTGCCGGACTTGCTGGCGTTCCTTTCCGCACGCCAGCGCATCATCGACATTGCGCCGCATACGAACGACGAAAAGTTTGAAGACCTCAACGTGGAAAGCTTCACGGGCCGCACGCGTGCGTTTGTAAAAATTGAAGACGGGTGCAACCGGTTTTGCTCGTACTGCATCATCCCCTACGCCCGCGGCCGTGTGCGCTCTAAGCCGCTTGAAGACCTCAAGGCAGAGCTTGCAGGGCTTGGCGCGAACGGCTACAAGGAAGTTGTGCTGACGGGTATCAATCTTTCGGCTTATGGACAGGAATTCGGCCTGCATCTGTGCGACGCCATTGAAGCGGCATGCGCCACGCCGGGCATTGAACGCGTGCGCCTTGGCTCTTTGGAGCCAGAGCAGCTCTCGGAAGATGTGATTCAGCGCATGGCAAAGCAGAAAAAGCTGTGCCCGCAGTTCCATCTCTCCCTGCAAAGCGGCTGTGACGCAACCTTAAAGCGCATGAACCGCCACTATACGGCGGACGAATACCGCACCATCGTGCGCAATCTGCGCGCGGCGTTTGAAAATGCTGCCATCACGACGGACATCATGGTCGGCTTTGCGGGCGAAACGGATGAAGAATTTGCAGAATCTTTGGCGTTTGCAAAAGAGATCGCGTTTGCAAAGGTGCACGTATTTGCTTATTCCCGCCGCCCCGGCACCCGTGCTTATGACATGGGCGACCAGCTGACGAACGCCGTAAAGGAAGCGCGCAGCCACGAGATGATCCGCGTGACGACCGCAACGCAGCAGGCGTTTTTCAAGGCACAGGTCGGCCGCACGGAGGAAGTGCTTTTCGAGCGCGAAATTCAAAAGGGCGTTTGGGAGGGCTATTCCATGAACTATACGCCTGTTGCAGTGGCAAGCGGCACATCCCTTGCGGGTGAAATTCATTCTGTGCGCATTGAAAACTGCACCGATACGCACTGTATGGGTGTCGTATTATAAAATTCACCTCGAAAGGAGGCGAGAAAATGGAGATTTATAAGGATATTCAGCCGTTCTTGGATGAGAGCGGCCGGCTGACGCGCTTTCCGACGAAAAAGCGCAAGCAGCTGACGGCGCTGTATTACTTGAGCGAGAAGTTTGAGCCCGTGCGGGACTACACGGAAAAAGAAGTCAATGAAGTTATCAACACATGGACGTGCTTTAAGGACCCCGCTACCCTGCGCCGCGAGCTTTACAACAAGTACCTCTTAGACCGCGAAGCGGACGGCAGCCGATACCGCAAGCATGAGGGGATTCCCTCTCTGCCGGAATTCATCGGAAAATACATGTAAAATCAAAAACGACCGAAAGCACTGTGAAAAGGCTTTCGGTCGTTTTTATGTTTAGATTTAGAAAATCAAGTTCACGAGCATGCCGGTCACGACGGAGCAGGCATACAGTGTGCCGACAATGGCGAGGTTCTCTTTTACGCGGTGGTTTGTGCGGAACAGCACGACGAGACCAACGCCCGCACCGGCGCAAAGACCCGCTACGCAGGAGCCAAATTGCAGGCTGCCCATGGTGAACAGCTCCGTTAAGATCACGGAGGCCGCGCAGTTCGGAATGAGGCCGATGAGCGATGTTAAAAACGGCTGAAACACGCTGCCGTTTAAGAGCAGGCCGGAAATGCGGTCTTCCCCGATGAAATAAATGGCGTAGCCGAGCACGAGATTTACGATGAGAATGAATAAGAAAATGCTGATCGTATGGTGCAGGGCAGAATGCAGCAGGCTGTGGTGGTCGCAGTCGCAGTCCGCGCACAGCTCCTCAAACGGCTTTTCTTTTTTGGGGTGGAAAAAGCGCTGCAAAATGAGGTCGGCCAGAAAGCCGAACACGATGCCGGAGACGACTTTGATGAGCAGCATCGGCAGAATGTACTGCATCTGCTCCGGGTGCGCGAGCAGGATCGGCAGAGCTTCATCACTTGTGGAGATGAACACGGCGAGCAGCGTACCGACTGTGATGATGCGCCCGGCGTAGAAGTTTGCCGCCGCCACGGAGAAGCCGCACTGCGGCACAACACCGAGGAGCGCACCGCCGATGGGCCCGAATTTACCGAGCTTTTGCAGCCCGCGTTCCATTTTGCTGCTTGCGCGGTGCTCTAAATACTCGATGAGAAAGTACGCGGCAAACAGAAACGGCAGCATTTTTAACGAATCGACGAGTGCGTCGAGGAAGACATCCAGCATAAATAGATCCTTTCAAAATTAGGGGTATCCCGTCAAAATGACGGGGTTCGCGATGCCCGAAAAACAAAAAGTGGTATACGGGCTTTCCGACCAGTATACCACAATTCGGTTGGGATGACAAGTAAAAATCAGGGCCGATTTTCACCAGATTTCTGCGCTTTTTGCGCAATGCTGGCGCACTTTTGCTGCCCGCACCTCCACAAAGCAGCCGCATAACGCGCACATGCCGTTGACTAAGTGGTCGCACGATGTGCATTTTTGCAGCCGGGCTTTATAAAGTGCGTCCGGGGCTTTCTGCTCCAAGGGGATGTTTTCAATGTATTCGTAGATCGAATGGAAATAATCCGTGTCGCTGAGGTCTTTTAACAGACACCGCTTGCATGGAATGCGTTCCATCAGGAAACCGTGATCTCCATGACGGCGCACGCCGGAATATCAAAGTGCAGGTTGTTGTTCTCGAGCGTCAGTACGTCAAAATCCGTAATCTTGACATCTTCAGGATGATCAAAGTCGTTATAAGCACCGATGGAGTTTGTCAGAATGCGTGCGGAGGCTGCGTTGTACTTCTTGCCGGTCAGCGCGCAGTCGATCGGATACGCGGTGTCGGCGGAGATATTCGCGAGCGTGATGTGCACGATGCCATTTTCGTCTTCCGATGCGGAAACCGTGAGGTTCGGCACGCCGGTGGAGATCTCTTCCGTTTCGAGGTGGCTGCTCAGGAGCGTTGCGTCGTGATGGTGCTTGTAAAGATCGAATACATGGTATGTCGGCGTGAGTACCATTTTTTCGCCCTCGGTGAGGATGATGGACTGCAAAACGTTTACGAGCTGCGCGATATTTGCCATGACAACGCGATCGCTGTGTGCGTTGAAAATGTTCAGCGTTGCAGCGGCGACGATGGCGTCACGCATGGTGTTCTGCTGATACAGGAAGCCCGGATTCGTGCCCGGCTCTACGTCGTACCATGTGCCCCATTCGTCTACGATCAGGCCGACCTTGTGCTCGGGGTCGTAGCGGCTCATGATCTCCGTGTGGCGCGTGATGAGCTCTTCCATGTGCAGCGCCTTGCGGATGGTCTCGTAGTACATTTCGGTATCAAAACCCGTTGCAGCACCTTTGTGATCCCAGTCCTTCGGCACGGTGTAGTAGTGCAGGCTGAGGCCGTTCATGTAGTTGCCCGCAATGCGCATGACCTCTTCCGTCCAGTTGTAGTCGTCGGAGTTCGGGCCGCAGGCGATGCGGAACACGCGGTTATCGCCGTAGTTGCGCACATAGGTCTGGAAGCGGCGGTAAAGGTCAGCATAATAGGACGGGCGCATGTTGCCGCCGCAGCCCCAGTTTTCGTTGCCGACGCCGAAATATTTCACCTTCCACGGCTCTGCATGGCCGTTCTTGGCGCGCAGGTCTGCCATGGGAGACACGCCGTCAAACGTCATGTACTCCATCCACTCGCTCATTTCCTGCACGGTGCCGGAGCCCACGTTGCCGTTGATATACGGCTCGCAGCCGACCTGGCGGCAGAACTCTAAGAATTCATGCGTGCCGAAGGAGTTGTCCTCCACAACGCCGCCCCAGTGGGTGTTGACCATCTTTTTTCGTGTCTCCTTGGGGCCGATGCCGTCTTTCCAGTGGTATTCGTCTGCAAAGCAGCCGCCCGGCCAACGCAGAACAGGCAGCTTAATGGCTTTCAGCGCCTCTACAATGTCGGTGCGCATGCCGTTTACGTTCGGAATATCGCTGTTTTCGCCGACATAAATGCCGTTATAGATGCAGCGGCCGAGGTGTTCGGAAAAATTGCCGTAGATATTGCGGCTGATCTTGCTTTTCTTTTCGTCTGTATGAATGGAAAGTTTTGCCATTTTTAACATTCCTCCGCTCAAAATCAGCGATGAAGCATCGCCTTATGTATGTTCAATATAGCATACAAAAGTACAGGTGTCAAGAGTTGTACGTACAAATATTTATCGGCGCGCGTCGACTGTCCAGTGTTCCGTGATGACGTGGTTTTCTGCGACGAGCACTTCGCTGTACAGTGCTGTCGTCGGGCAGATATGCGTCGGGATCACATAATATACGTCACCGATCTTCGGCCGCTCGTTTTCATAGCCGGGCTTCATGCGCCATGTCCAGTGCTCCTCGCTTTGGAACATCGGCTCGGCGTTTTCAAGGCCGACGACTTTGCCACGCACGCCGGGCGGGTCGCTTGCGATGCCCTTGCAGCCGAGATCAAACGTGAACACGCTGGGCGCCGGATGACTGATGACACGCGTGCAGACGGCTGCGGCAGGGATATACGGCAGGTCAGGGTAATTTTCTTTGTAGCCGCTGTCCCACAGAAACACGGTGCCGGGCGACAAAAAGACATCCGGGTTTGCAGCGTGGCACGGGAAAGACGGGCTGCCGCCCGCGATGATCATCGGCACTTCAACGCCGTCTTCGCTGAGCGCGTCGAGCACATCGGCGATGCTTTCCACCATATCCATCACTTCGGCTTCGCGCTCCATAAGGTCTGTGGTGTGCACGTGGCCGTCGTAGCAGTGCAGGCCGCTGAACGACACGTTTTCGGACGGGTTTTCGAGCGCAGCCTTGATGAACTCGTAAAGATGCGCGGTCTCTACGCCGGTACGGTTCATGCCCATGTTGACATCCGCAAACCAGCCGAGTACAGCGTTTTGCTTTTCGGCTTCGGCTTGAAGTGCGAGCAGACAGGTTAAATCATCTTCCAGCGCGTAAAAATGCGTCTTCGGGAAATCTTTTACGAGCGAAACGAACGCCGGGATGTTCGGCCCGACGAGCGGATAAGCGAGCAAAATGTGCTCTGCCCCGCATTCGGCGACCATTTTGACTTCCGCTAAAGTCGCGCATTTAAAGCGGCGGATGCCCATAGCCATCTGCATTTCGATCATCTTTTTCATCTTGTGCGACTTCACGTGCGGCCACAGGCGCTCTGCCCCGCCGGCAATTTCGATCGTTTTGCGGGTGTTTTCGAGAATTTCGTCTTTATAGTAGATCAAAGCGGGTGTTAAAATGTTCTCTGCACCCTGTATCGTATAGAGCTCGGTCTGCATTTGTGCAGTCCTCCTTAATTTTTTAATTATATTCAGTATACGCTGTTAAAATTGCCCTGTCAAGCCTTGACAAGTTCTGCATACGGTTGTAGAATTATGCTGATTTCCTATGGTTGGGAGGCGTGCACGATGATTTTATTTCGTCATGCGCAGATTTATGACGGCACAGGAAGAAAGCCGTTTTTAGGCGATGTTCTGGTAGAAAACGACCGCATTGCAGAGGTTGGGCAAGCGCTCGATGCGCCGGAAAATGCAGAGATTATAGACGCTGAGGGCAAGATCCTCTGCCCCGGTTTTATCGATATTCACCGTCATGCTGACGTGCAGCCGCTTTTAAACAGCAAAAGTGAAGCGGAGCTTCGGCAGGGCATCACGACGGCGGTTTCCGGTAACTGCGGCATTTCGCTGACGCCGGGTGCGGCGTTTTCCCGCGCGGAGCAAAACGCGTTTGCGGCGGCTGTGCTGGGCCCTGTGCCCGAAAATGCACCGATGACTTACCGCGAATACTGTGCGATTTTAGAAAACAAAAAACTGCCGCTGAACTTTGCGGCGATGATCGGCACAGGCGCGGTGCGCATCAGCCTGAAAGGCTTTTCCCGCGAGCCGTTTACGAAGCCGGAGCTTGAAAAAGCCGCCGGTATCATTGAAGAAGCGCTTTCGCTCGGCGCGCCGGGTATTTCCTGCGGCATCATGTACATGCCGGAGTGCTTCAATACGCTTGACGACTACGTTTCTATGCTGCGCCCGCTCGGCAAATATAACCGACCGCTGACGGCGCATATCCGCGGCGAGGGCGACAGTTTAGTCGAGAGTGTGGAGGAGGTCATCCGCATTGCGGAGACGGTCGGGTGCCCGCTGGAGATCAGCCATTTTAAATCCTGCGGTATGCACAACTGGGGACGCGAAATTTACCGTGCGATTGAAAAAATCGAAAATGCGCGGGCGCGCGGCGTGGATGTGACGTGCGATTTCTACCCCTACTGCGGCGGCTCCACGATGCTGACGACCATGCTGCCGCCGGTGTTGTGCACGGACGGCATTGATGCGGCGTGTGCGGCGCTCGGCACAAAAGACGGCGTGGAGCGCTTCAAAAAAGCGGCGCGCGTGCCGTATGACGACTGGGATAATTACGCTGTGACGCTCGGTTGGGACCGCATTTTGGTGAGCACGGTGTCTCTGGATGAAAATAAAAAGTACCTTGGTTTTTCTGTAAAAGCGGCGGCGGAAAAGTTTGGGTTTGATGACGCGGAGGCGCTAGCGGCGCACCTGATGCACACGGAGGGCGGCGGATGCGGCATCATCAACCTCAGCATGTCGCAGGACGATGTGGACGCGGTGGCAAAGCTGCCGTATTCGCTGTTGATCTCCGATTCGCTTTACGCCGCAACGTCTACCCCGCACCCGCGGCTTTTGGGCGCGTTCCCGTGCTTTTTGCGTGAGTACGCATTTGAGCGCCATGTGGTGACGCCGGAGAACGCGATTTATAAAATGACATTTGCACCTGCAAAGCGATTCAGCTTTACAGATAGAGGACAAATCGCGAAAGACTGTAAAGCAGATTTGCTTGTCTTTGATCCGAAAGCATTTACCGATAACGCGGATTTCTCCGGCAGAAGCGAATTTGCAAGCGGCCTTTGGCGCAGCATGATCGGCGGCAGGTTTGTTGTAAAGGATGATCGCCTTACGAGCTCTATGCCCGGCGGATTTTTGCGTGCCGGAACCTAACTTTGCTATTCTGTGCGTTCTGCAAAAGCAGTGCACTTTGAATATTTCTCTTTGAAAGGATGAGTAAAATGAACATTGAAAAGAAACTCGAAGAACTCGGTCTTACCCTGCCGCCCCCGCCCCCGCGCGGCGGTCTGTATAAGTCCTGCAAGCTGTTTGGCGGCAACCTGGCATATGTTTCCGGCTGCGGCTGCATTGTTGACGGCCCCGTCGCCGGTAAGCTCGGCGTAGATTTCACGCTGGAGCAGGGTCAGGTTTTCGCACGCGACGCAATGCTGAACGTGCTTTCCGTTTTAAAGGCGGAGATCGGCGACCTTGACCGCGTGAAGAGCTGCGTGAAAATTCTTGTGTTCGTCGCAAGCGCCGATGATTTCTACGATCAGCCGGCCGTTGCAAACGGCGCAACAAAGCTGCTCGGCGAGCTGTTCGGCGAAGAGATCGGCATTCCCTCCCGCTCTGCGGTCGGCATGAATGTGCTGCCGGGCAACCTGCCCATCGAGATCGAAGCGATCTTCGAGTTGTACGAGTAATTTCGTATAAGAACAAAATAAAAATAAGCACCGCGCAAAGAGCTTTTTAGTTCTCTGCACGGTGCTGTTTCTGTTTTGTCACAGAAAAAACGGGTCTGCCCATGAGGAGCTGACCCGTTTTGTATGTACGGAAATAAAATTTAGACCTGCACGTCTGCTGGTTCCGGAACATCGTCGTTGATGATGGACTTCTTCTTCCAACGGCCCATGCGGAACGCGATGGAGGTGAGCACGGCGCCCATGACCCAGCTTGTGAGCAGGGAGATGAACAGTGCGTCCGGGGACTGCATCAGCGCTGCGAGACCGTATGCGATCGGTACGCGGATAACGACGGTCGTAATGAGCGAGATCCACATCGGGGTCATCGTATCGCCCGCGCCGCGCATAACGCCGGAAAGGATCTGCGTGACCGCCATCGCGATGTAGCCGACGGCAAGGATACGCATCATGTGCATGCCGGTGTCAATGACCTCCGGCGTGCTCGTGAACATTTCCATCAGGTAGCGGCCGAAGAACAGAATCAGTGCAACCAGTACGACAGAGACGGAAAGACCAAGCTTTAAGCCGTCCTTTGTGCCCTTTTCAACGCGGTCCAAACGGCCTGCGCCGATGTTCTGGCCGGTGAAGGTCGTCGTTGCCGTGCCGAAGGTGAAGTTCGGCATCATCGCAAAGCCGTCCACGCGCATGACTACGGTGGAAACCGCGATGATCGTGGTGCCGAAGCTGTTTGTAAGGGACTGTACGACCAGCATGGCGAGCGAGAACACCGCCTGCGTAAGGCCGCTGGGCAGACCCAAACGGATAAGCTGGAACAAAAGCGCTTTTGTCGGCCACAGGGTGCGCCACGTGATGTGCAACACGTCACGCATTAAGAGCAGACGCACAAGACACAGGATGCCGGAGACTGCCTGCGAGATGATGGTTGCCCACGCAGCGCCCGCAACGCCCATTTTAAAGCCCGCGACAAACCAGATATCCAGACCAATGTTCATGCCGCATGCCACGAGCAGGAAAATCAGCGGCATCACGGAATCGCCAAGGCCGCGCAGAATGCCGGAAATGATGTTGTAGTAGGCGCTGCCGAGAATGCCGAGGAAAATGATGATGAGATAATCACACGACATGGTGTAAATATCCTGCGGCGTTTGCAGCAAAGACATGACCGGGTGCGTGATGAGCGGACCGACGATCATGATGAAAATGGAAACCACAAACGTTGCCGTGATCGCTGTGCCGACGGAATGCGAAAGCCGCTTTTTGTCTTTCGCACCGAAATACTGCGATGCCATGATGCTGGCACCGACCGATACGCCCATGAACAGTACGAGCAGCAGGTTGATGATCGGGCCGCTGGCACCGATGGCGGCCAAAGCGCCGTCGCCTACGTAGTTGCCGACCACAATGGAGTCCACCGTGTTGTAAAGCTGCTGAAACAGATTTCCCAGAAAAAGAGGCAGCGCAAACAAAAGAATGGTTTTCCAAATAGGGCCTTCTGTCATTAATCCTTTGACCTGCTTGTCCATTTTACTTACCA
>CAKUBN010000010.1 GCA_934643185.1 uncultured Eubacteriales bacterium | reverse complement strand
GAACTTCATTCTACCACATTGGAAGTCACTATGGATTCCTTTTTTTCAGGTGTCCAACTTCATTTTACAATCGACCACAATTTTAATTTGGTTAAAAAAAGAACGGTTTTCTTTTCTTTTTGCACAGCGATTGTTTTTCTAAAGGCGGCACTTGCCAAGGCGGCACTTGCCGCCTTTTAGGAAACCCATTGACTGGGTTTCCTACGGTTTAACAGTCCACCGGACTGTTAAAGCAATGCAAAGCATTGCTTTCTACCATTCCTAGTCTTGGGGTAGGCAAAAGGTTTCGCCATTTGCGAATGGCGACTCGGGGCTTTGCCCCAAGACCCCACAGCCTTTTGAAAAAGGCTGGCGAAAACTTTTAACCACGTTCGCCGTCAGCTCCCTGCGGCAGGCAAAAGAACTTTTCAAAAAACCGCCACATCTTCATCACGCCGGTCACGGGGATCCTCGTGTCCAGCTCAAACGCGTTGATCTGCAAAAACGCCCTGCCGTCCGCTTTATACAGAATTTCCGCCGACGGGGCGTTATCGTTAAAGCTTAGCCGTCTCCCCTCGGCGTCCACCATCAAAAGCCCGAAGATCATCAGCAAAACGATAACTGTACAGAAAAACGACATCAAAAACGTGCGGGAACGCAGAATCTTGCGCACAAAAAACACCTCCGCACGCAGTATGCCCCGCTCGTTTTCCATTATTCCTCCGCTATGTCGTTTAAAACCGCCAAAATCGTCTCGCCAAGCAGCACCCCGGCGTAGTCCGCTTCTCTTTGCGTATTCACCTCCGTGCCGACTTCAACAAGCAGCGAGCCGTGCGTGGCGTGCATATTGTAGTTTCTCTGCGCAAAAAACAGCGGCCGAAACAGCCCCGGAAACAGTGCGTCGCCCTTTTGCTGCAAGCGCAAAGCCAAATGCAGGTTTTCCCGCCAATCCGGGAACAGCGGGTCTTCCGAAAGGTCACACCCCGCCATGATCATAATTTGCGCAGCATTTTCCCCGTTTATTTCGGCGACCGGCTTATACCGCGTGCCGTCGTCCTCCTCGCCGAACGCGTCCCTGTGCACGTCCACGGTGATCTGTATTGTGGGGTAATTCAGCAAATTTTCCTGCATCGCATCCATCGAGCGCTGGTAGCTGCCGGAATACGTCTCGTCAAACCTTGTCGTGTCGTGTATAACACCGAACCCGCCCGCTTCTATCACGTCTTTCGCCCTTTTTGCCACCGCCACAACGCTGTTTTCTTCCTCCTCCGTGCGAAAGCTCTCGTCGCGGTAATACCAGTCCGATTCATACTGCAAGTACGCTTCCGACGTATGTGTGGAGTACAGCAGCACCACCGGCGAGCCGTCGCGCTTCACGTGCACATCCGGGTCGATCAAAATTTCTTCTGATAAATCGAGTCCCGAATCCGAAGTGTCCTTCACAAAAAAGCCGTCTATTTCTTCTCCCCCGCCCATAAAGGTCGCAGCGACGGCCGCCGTTTCGCGCTCCGGGTCCGGTGTCGGCTCCGGCAGCACGGGCAGCTCTGCAGTTTCCTCGCTCTCTGCCGGCACAGGTGTCGCCATGGGGAGCACTGTCGCCCCCGGCTCTGCCTCTTTTACGGTTTCCTTTTGGGGCGCAGGCGTGCTTTCCGCTTTTGGCGCTTCATGGCTTACAATCGCCTGCAAGCCAGCCGCCCTCAGCGCCCACGTCGCGCCGTTTTCTTTGATGACCGGCAGCAGATTATCCCCCATGCACCAAAGTGTCACCGCCGCTGTCAATACCGTGCAAACCCTGTATGTAAATTTTCCGATCCGTTCCTTTCGCATCGCACTGCCTCCATTTGTGTGGCATATCCGTCTTATCATGCTTATGATACGCCGCATAAAATTATGCACTCAAACGCGTATACGGCGCATGTACACGGTTCGGACGCGGAAAATTCACAAATTCGACATTTTCACACAGCACCAATATGCTATAATAAATTATATCATTCCTATTTTGAACTATTTTAAAAACTCGCAGAACCCCAAACGGGAAACGAAGAAAGGATGGACTGCATGGCAAGATCCGTATACTCAGAAATCACCCCCGAAATGGAATCCCTCGCCGACCTTTGCGTAAAAAACGGCAAAATCGACCCGGAGCTCTATGCAAAATACGACGTAAAGCGCGGCCTGCGCGACATCAACGGCAACGGCGTTTTGACCGGCCTTACCGATATTTCGGAGATCCGCTCCAGCCGCATGGAAAACGGCGTGAAGGTCCCGTGTGAAGGGCAGCTTTTCTACCGCGGCTATAGCATTGAGGACCTTGTCCGCAGCATGCCCTCTGACCACAGCTTCGGCTTTGAGGTGACCGCCTACCTGCTCCTTTTCGGCGAGCTGCCAAGTAAAGACCAGCTCGACGGCTTCATTCAGCAGCTTTCGTTTTACCGCACATTGCCCACGAATTTCGTGCGCGACATCATCATGAAGGCCCCAAGCGGCGACATGATGAACACCCTCGCCCGCAGCGTGCTGACCATGTATTCGTATGACGATGCCCCGGACGACATCTCCATTCCGAACGTCCTCAGGCAGTGCATTCAGCTCATCGCCATTTTTCCGCTGCTCTCTGTCTACGGCTATCAGGCGTACCGCCACTATCACGACGGCAAAAGCCTGTATATTCACCAGCCGAAGCCGGAGCTTACCACCGCCGAAAACATTCTGCGCATCCTGCGCTCCGATAAGCAGTTCACCCCGCTGGAAGCCAAGGTGCTCGACATCGCGCTCATGCTGCACGCAGAGCACGGCGGCGGCAACAACTCCACGTTCACAACGCACGTCGTGTCGTCCTCCGGCACGGATACGTATTCCGCCATCGCCGCAGCGCTCGGCTCCTTAAAAGGCCCGAAGCATGGTGGCGCAAACATCAAGGTCGTGCGCATGTTTAACGACATGAAAGAGCAGGTCAAAGACTGGACAAATGAGGATGAGATCTGCGATTACCTCGCCCGCCTGCTCGATAAAAAAGCATTTGATAACGCGGGCCTCATCTACGGCATGGGCCACGCCGTGTATTCCGTCTCCGACCCCAGAGCGCGCATTATGGAGCGCTTTGCGGAGGGCCTCTCCAAAGAAAAAGGCCGCGAGGACGAGTACGGCTTATATATGCGCGTCGCACGGCTCGCCCCGCAGGTCATCGCCGAAAAGCGCCGCATTTATAAAGGCGTTTCCGCAAACGTAGACTTTTACAGCGGCTTCATTTACAGCATGCTCGATCTGCCGATGGAGCTCTATACTCCCATTTTTGCCTGCGCCAGAATCGCCGGCTGGAGCGCCCACCGCATCGAGGAGCTCATTAACGCCGGGAAGATCATCCGCCCGGCATATAAATCCATCCACCCCGAGCGCGCGTTCCCGGGTATGGAAAGCGAAGCATAAAGCCCCCGAAAATCACGGTTAAAAGTCTTTGATTAAACTTTCTTCAGAAAGTTTATGGGGTCTCGGGGCAACGCCCCGAGTCGTTTTCCGCAGAAAACGAAACCCTTTTGCCTACCAAAAAGTCAGGAAGGGAGGCATAACAGTCCGGTGGACTGTTATGCCGAGGGAAACCCTACTAAGGGGTTTCCCTAAGAACTCGCATAGCGAGTTCTTAGAAATGAAGCATAGATTTAAAGCGCCCAGCCCTCAAGCTGCGCGCTTTTTCTTTATTACAATCACAATAATGCCAACCACAACCAAACCCGCCAGTATAGCCGCCCAAATGGGAACCGCCACCGTCTTCGGCGAGCTCGTCACTGTAACAATATATTCCGGCGCCTCACTCTCCCTTTCCGCGTTGCCGGAGGACGGAAAGCTCATGCAGATCAAGCGGTCTTTCGCGCCGCTTTTCAGCTCACTGCCGAGCAGCAGCTCCATTTGCAGGTCTTTCGGCATCACTGTCACCTCGTGTTCGCCGCTCCACAAATCATCCGATGTTTTCCGCGTGTACTCCACGCCGTCCTGCGGGCTGAAAGGACTTAAATAGTCGTTTACGTCTACGGTGATCTCGTCGTCTTCCGTAACGGACACGTCATGCAGCTGCAAAACGAGCACCGTACAGTAAGCTTCTTCCCCGTTTTCCGCATAGCGGTACGTGTACGCCTCCGCCGCCGATTTTGCCTCGTCGACAACGTTACCGTTTCCCGTGTCTTTCACCGTCACCCGCACGGCAGACAGCACTTCCTCCGCGTTTTCGGGGACGACCCGCTCAATACACGCTTTCACGGCCTCGTCCTTTGTATACGCGTTTTCCGCGGCAAATGCAGCGCCCGCCGCCAAAACCAAAACAAGCAGCATGACCCCGGTCAGCCAAATTCGTTTTCGCACAGCTTCCCCTCCCCGTAAAGTTGTTTGATTTTTCTTCTTAACTACACTCTATCAAAAAGCGGATAGTCTGTCAATCAATTTCAATTATAATTAAAAAGAACAAAGCGCACAGCCCTTTTGAAAAGCTGTGCGCTTTGCTTTTTGCTATGTTTTTTCTCTTTCTAAAGGCTCGTGATACTCGCCTTTTCGGAAGACCCCCTAATTGGGTCTTCCACGGACAAACAGTCCACTGGACTGTTTGTCCTCCTGTCCTGATTTCTTGTTAGGCAAAAAGTTTTCGAGCTCTGCGGAGCTCGACCAAAGGTTTCACCTTTGGAATCTGACAAGCTTTTGAAAAAGCTTGAGCAAAACTTTTAACCACGCCCGCCGTTTTCGTCAGCTCTCGGCTTCCGCCACAAGCTTCATCAGCAGCGTTTTCAATTCTTTCACAGTCTGCACGGTATAATCCGCGCCCGCTTCTTCCAGCTCGCCGGGTTCCGCAAAGCCGAAGTACACGCCGATGCCCGGCACGCCGCAATTTTTCGCGCCGATCATATCAAAGCTTCGGTCGCCGACCATGAAAAACGTATTGTTTTCCTTTCCGCCCGCGCGGCGCATGGCCTCCTGCATCACTTCGGTCTTATCCGTCATGGAGCCATCGAGATTCGCGCCGACAATCTGGTCGAACAGCTCAAAGATCCCGTTTTGCTTCAAGATCTTCTCCGTGAACACCGTCGGCTTTGAGGTGGAAACACTCAATTTCACACCTGCGCTTTTCAACGCCTCCAACAGTTCTTTCATGCCGGGGTACAAGCGGTTTTCGTACACGCCTTTTTCTTTGTAGCGCACGCGGTAGCGGTCTACCGCCTCAAATGCCTGCTCTTTGGAAAAGCCGTAGAATTCCATAAAGGATTCATGCAGCGGCGGACCGATGAACTTTTTCAGTGTCTCCACCGGCTGGTTCGGATAGCCGTAGCTGTCGAGCGCAAACTGCGTGCTTTTCGTGATGCCCTCGCTGTTATCGACAAGGGTGCCGTCTAAATCAAACAAAACCCAAATACTCATCTTCTTCTGCCTGCACCTCCGCCATGCGTGGAGCCTCCGCCTGCGCGCGGCGCACCGCCGCCCGAACGGCCGCTGCCAAAGCCTCCGGAGCGTCCGCCACCGGGACGGGGACCGCCCGAGGGACGCGAGCCGCTAAATCCACCCGGTCTCGGGCCGCCGAATCCGGGACCGCCCGGGCCGCGCGGCGGACGGGGCCCGCGCCAGAAGCCGCCCATCGGAGGCGGCGGGGGCGGCACGCCCCAACCTCTGCGGTAATACCGTCTGCGCGGACGCAGCACGCTCAGCGCAATAATCAAAATGACGAACAGAACCACGAAGAAGAATCGCCAGACCCGCGAGAAGAAGCGCTGAAATCCGTATAAAATTCCGCCGGATGTACTATTATTCGCATAATTATAATTGGTGTTCGCATTCGCGTTGTTTGTTGTACCCGTGGAATACGAGACATTGTAGTGGTCTTCCAAAATCTCCACCGTGCGGGCGTAGACCTTTTTCACGCCGCTGTCGTACTCTTTCGCGGCAAAATCGTCCTCAAGGTAGTCATACAGCATCGCGTCCAGCACGCCGCCGGTAAAAACATCGGTCAGCCCCACGCCCGGCTCGGCGTAGTAATCCTCCGCACCGATGGAAAGCAGAATCAAGAGACCGTTATTCGCTTTCTTGTCACCGATGCCCCACTTGTTAAAGAGGTCATACGCATAATCGGCAATATCCTCGCCGTCGGTGAAATCCACGGTCGCCACCACGACCTCCGCGCCGCAGGCTTCGGCAAGTGCGCTGCCCGTGCGCTCAATATAGCTTTCCGTCGAGGACGAAAGCACATTCGCGCCGTCATACACATAGCCCGTCGGGGCATCCGGCAACGCCACGGCAAACGCCGGCACCGCCATAAGTACGAGCACCAGCACCGTAAGCAGCACAGCGCCCGTCTTTTTCAAAACAGGATGTACGGTCTTTGTCATAAGCATTTCCTTTCCCTGTCCGTTTCAAACTTTTACGCGAACAGCTCCACATCGCCGATGCCTACCAGCTTCGCCAGTGCATACGCAGGCGAATTGTGCAGCGCATCGTTGAATGCGGCGGCTTTATCGTTGTAATCGTCGCGCATCAGATAATCCAAGTCGGAATTGTAGTTCGACATCAGCGATTCGCGGTACGTTGCGTCCTCCTCATTCATGTCGATATTTTTGATTTGGCGATACATCGCCTTCACCGCCGTCGTCAGGTCGTTTAAAGCCGCGTACTTGTCCGCCGGGCGCTCGGCCTTTTTCACCGCGTTCTGCGCCGTGCGCACGGCATCTACAAGCGTCAAGTCCGTCTCGCTGTATTTTTCCGCGATCGTCACCAGATTCGATGCTTCGGAAACCATCATCGAGACCTGATCCAAAACGCCGTACACGTCGTCGGAGCCGTAGTATTCCGCCGTCACATTGTTGCGCTCGCGCGACAAAGATATACACGCGCCGACTGGGATCGCCGCCAAAATTAACACCACCATCGCAATGACCGCCGAAACACGGCCCACGGCTTTTACGCCATCGTTTTTCTTTTTCATAAAAATTTCCTTTCCGCTTTTTCTGTCTACATGCAAATCTAAAGTCTATAAACGCACAGCCGGGCAGCACTGCAAGCACAACCCGGCCGGTGTTCTCTTTATTTACGCGCGAATGTCTAAAAGCTTCTGCTTCAGCTCGTTTTCCAAACGGCCGAGCTCCTGCTCCGCTTCGCGGCGGCGGGTCTTGCCCTCTTCCTGAATTTTCACAACTTCATCGAGTGTCGAGATGAGCGACTGGTTTGTCTGGCGCAGCGTCTCCATGTCAACAATGCCGCGCTCGGATTCGCGCGCCGTCTCAATGGTGCTCATCTTCAGCTTCTCTGCGTTCTTGCGCAGCAGCTCGTTCGTCATATCGGTCACTTCACGCTGTGCGCGCACCGCATCTGCAGAGTGCGCCACGCCAAGCGCCAATACCATCTGGCTCTTCCAAAGCGGAATGGTGTTCACAATGGTGGACTGAATTTTCTCCGCCATCAAACGGTCGTTGTTCTGCACAAGACGAATTTGCGGCGCCATCTGCACGGAAACCATGCGGGTCAGCTCGAGGTCATGCAGCTTCTTTTCAAAGCTGTCGCACTGCTGTGCAAAGTCGTTTGCGGCCTGCGCATCCTCCGGCAGGCCGGAGCGCTGTGCCTTTGCTTTCAGCTCTTCCAGCGTCGTTTCGCGCTCTCTTTTCAGGCGCTTTTTGCCCGCCAGAATGTACATGGAAAGTTCTTTGTGGTACGCAAGGTTCGTTTCGTACAGCTTATCGAGCATCACGATGTCCTTCATCAGCTGCACCTGGTGGCCCTCCAGGGAAGATGCGATCTTATTCACGTTCACTTCGGCCTTGTCGTAACGCGCCTTCATGCCATCGAGGCGGTTTGCCTGCTTTTTAAAGAATCCGAGGAAGCCCTTTTCCTCTTCGCCCGCATCAAAGCTTTTCAGCTCTACAACAAGGTTCGCGATCTCATCGCCCACTTCGCCGAGGTCCTTCGTACGCACATTTGCAAGCGCCGTGTCGGAGAAGTTTGCAATTTTCTTCTGTGCGCCGGAGCCATACTGCATCACGAGCGCAGAGCTTGTAATGTCAATTTTTTCCGCAAAGTCGTCTACAACCTTCTGTTCTTCGGGCGTAAGCTGCACTTCGGGCTGTTCCTCTTCTTTTTTCTCAGGAGCTACGGGCTTTTCTTCCTCCACGCCGTCCAGCGTCAGGGTGGGAATGCCGGGTGCGGGGATCTCCAGCTCGGGCTCTAAGGTCAATTTCACGTCGCTCATGTTGTTCGTCCTCCTTATATTCACCGTGTGCGTCACACGGTCAAGAATCACTTTGTCTGTGTTTTGTTTGTGTCGTTCGGGTCAAGGCCCGGCATTTTTATGTCTTCGCCGGAAAGGCCCTCCTGCTTCAAAATGGATTCCATCACGCTGATGTCCGCCGCAATGTCCAGCGCATCGTCATCAAACAGGCTATCCAGCTGCTTTTCAAACGCGCCCGCGATCGTCTCCATCATGCCTTCAATCTCAAACATCGTCTTTTGAATGTTCTCGCCCTTCACTCTCTGGCGGCTCAGCTTATCATAGCTGTTCAGAAGCTTCAGCGTTGTCGGCAGATAGTAGTTCATAAACCGGCGGATCTCCGCTGCTTTTTCGGGGTGCTCCGCGATATACGCAAAAATATCGGCAGAAGCCACTTCCATGCGGTCGATGCGCTTTGTCATCACCTCGTCCGGGATGCGGATATTCACGTCGCGCAGCTCATGCAGATATTTGTAGCCTTCCTCAATGATCTTGTCCACCTCGGGATCGCCGGTGGAGACCTTTTTCTGCGGCTCCGCTTTCGGCTCCGGCTTCTTTTCGGGCTCTGGCTTTTTCTCCGGCTGTACGGATTCCGCCGGCACATAATACTTTTTGCCCTTGAAAATTTTGCCGCCGATGAAAAACGCCGCCGCACCCACCACAGCAAACGTGATGAGGTCCTGCCAGCGGTAAAGCGGGCCGTTCAGCGCATACAGCATGCACACGATGCCCGTCAGCCAATAGCGGCCGTTTGAGGGCTTGTACTTTTCGATCATGTCCTGCTTGCGCGGCGCTTTTTTCGGCTGCTGCACGGGCGCACCGTTCTGCGAAACGGTATTTCGCGGCGCTGTGCCGCGCGGCGGATTATACGGTCCGCCGGGTGCGCTGCTCGGAGCCTGATTCGGGTTTGTATTCGGGCGCTTGTAATTCGAGTACGCCGTCTGCGTGTAGGAATAGTGGTACGTACCGTCCGGATTCTGCCCCTGCGGCGACTGATAATTTGTCCGCGCGTTCGTGTTAAACTTGCGGTTTACGGTCTCCGCCACACGGTTCACTTCGTTTACAACGCCGTTCACCGCACCCTGCACCTCGCGGGAAATCTTCTCCCCGTCGAGGTTATTCACGCTCTCCGTCACCTTGTGGATAACGCGGTACGTCGCGGAGTTTTCAAACTCGTTTTGGAGCGGATTCGTGTAATTCACGCCGTTCGGCGTATTCGTGTTTCTGTTTTGTTCGTTCGGATTTTGTGTGTTCGTTTTTGGCACCGCCTTTCTAACGGTAATGCTTCATAAATCTCCATTTTTGCTGTGGTGTGTCCCGGCAAAGCCGGGACACACCCACTTATTCGACTTTACTCTATTATTGTACGTTTTTCTGAAACCCGGGTCAAGAACTTCCGGGTGAATTTCAGAGTTTTTTCAGGAATTCTCCGGCGCGGGAGTCGGCGTTACCTGCACGGGATCTTTTCCGTCCTGCACAAGGTAATATTCCATCGTCTCTTCACCCGCTATGTGCAGTACGTTGTACTTTACATCCAGCAAAAATTCCGGTGCCGCGCCGAAGGATTGTAACGACGCCTCCGCGTCAAAGCGCGTCATTAGAAGCTGCCGGTCGGAGGGCTCGCCCGCCGTGCCGCGCAGACCGAGCACAACGCCCGCGAAAATCAGGATTGCAGAAAGCAGCCACGCGCCGAGCGGGGCCATCCAGTTTGCACCCGTAAGCTTGCCCAGTACACTCACGCGTCTCTTTAAAAGGCTGCGCGTCAGTGTAAAATGCAGCACCGGCACCACAATCATCAAAAGCGAAAAAAGCCAATTCTGCCCGATGATCTGCACAAGCCCGGCTAAAAATTCCAGTCCTTTTATACCGGCCTTCAGTCCCATGCAGACGCCGAACATCTGCCGGTATAAAAACTGCACGAACGTAAAGCCCCAAAGGCCCACCGTCCACACGGTTAAAAGCAGAAAGTTCAGCCCTTTTAACGGCGTCGTGCGCGAAAGCGCCAACGCGATGCCGCCAAGCCCCAGCGCCATCCATACCTTCACAGGCGTTATGGACATATGCGCAAAATATGCAAAAATAAATTCACTGTATAAAACCGATAAAAACGGAAGCAGCGATGCCAAAACCGAGACGCTTTTCTCCCGTTCCGCAGCCTGATGCCGCGCCATACTTCCCACCTCCAAATGCGAAACGTGCTGTTTTCAGCCGCTTTGTTCACAGTATACTATAAAAGCTTGAACTTTTCAATCATTTCCGGCAAACCGAAGAAAACGCATCGTTTTCGGCGTTTATTCCGCAAAAAGACGGGCATTCTATGGGTAACGCGGCATACCGCCGCGCACGCTATTTTTGTAGAAAGGATCGATCCGATATGAAAAGAATTTTTCCCGCTCTGCTTGCTTTGCTCTTGGTGCTTTCATTCACGGGCTGCGCAAGCCGAACGACCGAAAGCTCGTCCTCCTCATCTGCCGCAAGTGAAAAGCCCGCACAGTCTGCGTCGCCTTCCCCGGATGTGAGCGAATCCCCGAACGACACCTCCGTTATGCCGGAGACCGCGCTCGGCCTTTCCGCCTTCCGCGATGCCCTGCGTGAAGCCTATGGCGACAAATATTACCCCGATACGAAACTGACCGAAGATGAAATTCGCTCGGAGCTCGGCATGGACGACTCGCTTTACGAAGAGGTATACGCTGAAAACACTGCGCAGAAGGCCCACCCGGATACGTTCATCGCCGTAAAAGTCAAAGAAGGCAAAACGGACGAAGTCAAAGAGAAACTCGCGGCTTATAAGCAGCGCCTGCTTGCAGATGAAGATTTCACCGCAAGCAAAGACAAAATAGAGGCCGCCGAAATTTACGCCGACGGCGACTACGTATTCTTCCTTCTGCTCGGCGAGCCGGAAACGAGCGGTGAAAGCAGTGAGGGCATGGCAGAGGCCTTCGGTAAAGAAGTACAACACGGCATAGACGCCATTAAAAAGGTCATTGGTATGGAGTAATTTTGTGTCGAAAAGCTCCGTAAAACGCCCCTTATATCCTTGAAATACCTCCGCCTGCGTGGTATACTTTTAAAGTATATGCACGCAGGCGGGCTTTTTTGTCCGCCTTTTTGAAAGGAGCTTTCATGTTTAAAGATTCCGAAAAAATTCGCGCCGCCGTTTTTGATGTAGACGGCACGCTTTTAAACAGCACACCCATGTGGAATCAGCTCACGTTCGCGTTTGCCGAAAAAATGGGCATCGCAGCGCCCGACGATCTGTTCCGCACCCTAAACAGCCTTTCGCTTGAGCAGTGCGCCGCGTATTACCACGACGTGCTCCACGTTGAGGGCACCGTTGAGGAAATTCGCAACGCCATCATCGCGCTCGCCCGCGAGGGTTACGCCAACGAAGTGCCGGAGATCACCGGCGCGGCAGCGTTTTTAAAAGCGCTGTCAACGCGCCATATCCCGTCGGCCGTCGCGACTGCCTCGGACATCGCATCCCTAAAGCCCGCGTTTAAGCGCCTTAACATGCTGCCGTACCTTTCCGTCATCGAAAGCTGCACCACCATCGGCAAAAGCAAGGAGCACCCGGATATTTATTTAAAGTGTGCCGCCGATCTAAACGCCGCCCCGCATGAGACCGTCGTGTTTGAAGACGCGCTCTACGCGGCCAAAACGGCCAAAGCCGCCGGCTTTTCGGTCATTGGCGTGTTGAACGAAGCCGTGGAGGAAAGCGACCGCATAGCGCTTCAAAAGCTCTGCGACCGCTGCATCACAGATTACACCGAGCTTTTGGGCGAGCTTCTGCCGCCCGAGGACCGCTAAAAGCCGTCAAACGGACGGTACTCTTTTGGGAACAAACCAGGTGCACGCAGCCGTGTCACGCGAAGCCCTGTTTTGATGATATAGATTTCTAAAAATTAAGCTTTAGGATATTTTGGAGGAGCTATGTTCAAAAAATTCAAAGAAAAATTCATCGGCGACCGGGAGTTTTACGCAAACCTCATTCGCCTCATCATCCCGATGATCGTGCAGCAGGGCATCACGAGCTTTGTCAGCCTGCTCGATAACGTCATGGTTGGCCGCCTCGGCACCGAATCCATGAGCGGTGTCGCCATCGTCAACCAGCTTTTGTTCGTCTTTAACCTCACCATCTTCGGCGGCCTTGCGGGCGCGTCCATTTTCGGCGCGCAGTTCTACGGCAAGGGCGACCACAAAGGCGTGCGCTATGCGCTGCGCTTTAAGCTCATTTTCAGCGTTTTAATGGCCGTCATCGCCATCGTCGCGCTTCTGTTTTTCAACGATCCGCTCATTTCGCTGTTCCTCACGGAAAGCGAATCCGGCGGCGACCTCGCCTTAACGCTGTCCGAAGCGAAAAATTACCTGTTCGTCATGCTGATCGGCCTCATACCGTTCAGCTTCTCGCAGAGCTATTCCAGCACATTGCGTGAAACCGGCGAGACCGTCTCCCCGATGACCGCCAGCGTCATCGCCATCGTCACAAACTTCGTCTTAAACTACATTCTCATTTTCGGCAGCTTCGGCGCACCGCGTCTCGGCGTGGTTGGTGCAGCCATCGCCACCGTCATCGCAAAGTACATCGAGGCCATTTACCTCATTGTGCACACGCATCGCCGCGAAAAGACATTCCTGTTCGCGCAGGGTTTATATAAGAGCCTTTACCTGCCCGGCGCCATCGTGAAAAAGATCCTCATCACCGGCACGCCGCTTATGCTCAACGAGCTCTTCTGGAGCGTCGGCACTACGATGATCAACCAGAGCTATTCCACGCGCGGCCTGACCGTCGTCGCCGCCACGAACATTGCCGGCACGGTGTGGAACCTCTTCTGCGTCATCATGTTCGCCATGGGCAACGCCGTTTCCATCATCATCGGCCAGCAGCTCGGCGCGGGTGAGATCGAAGAAGCAAAGCGCACGGATAATAAGCTTTTGTTCTTCACCGTCGTGCTGCACATCGGCGTCGGCGCACTCATCGCCATCACCGCGCCGTTCATCCCGCTCATTTACAACACCACGCCGGAGGTACAGCGCCTCACAACGGAGCTTCTGTTCGTCGCCGGCGCAGCACTGCCCATTCAGGCGTTTGCGCACGTCACGTACTTCACCATTCGCTCCGGCGGCAAAACGTTCATCACGTTCCTGTTTGACTGCGTATTTACCTGGCTCATCCCGCTGCCCATCGCGTTCTTCTGCAGCCGCTACACCGGTCTGTCCATCATCGGCATTTATGCGCTCGTGCAGTTTTCGGACATCATCAAGGTCATCATCGGCTCCATCCTGCTGCGTTCGGGCATCTGGGCGAACAACGTGGTTTCCGACGTGGATTGATCTTAAACAAAGGAGACTTATTTACTATGGAACAAAGCAAAATCGACCGCATCAACGCCCTCGCAAAGAAAGCGAAGACCGAGGGCCTCACCGAAGCGGAGACCGCAGAGCGCAAGGCCCTGCGCGAAGAATACATTGCAGCCTACCGCAAAAGCCTGCGTTCGCAGCTCGATAACATGGTCATCGTAGAGCCAAACGGCGAGCGCCGCAAATTAAAGCCGAAGAAATAAGCGAAAGAAGGCACCTTTACGCTGTATAAATACGAGATGCACGTGCACGACAGCCTGTGCAGCCGCTGCGGGCACAACCCGCCGGAAATTATCGCCGAGGTTTATTATAACCGCGGCTATGCCGGCATGTGCTTTACAAATCACTTTCTGCAGGGCAGCACCGCCATCGATAAAACCCTGCCGTGGGAAGACAAGGTCCGCGCCTACTGGAACGCCTATCTGCGCGTGAAAGACTGGGCAAAGGACAAGGATTTTGACATTCTCTTCGGCCTCGAGCATCACTACGGCTTCGGCAAAGAGGTGCTCACCTACGGCATTGATTTAGACTTCCTGCTTCAGCACCCGGATATCGACGTCGCGCCCATCAAAGACTATTGCGACGCCGTGCATGCGTACGGCGGGTTCATTTCGCAGGCGCACCCGTTCCGTCAGGCACCGTATATCGACCCCACCGTGCTGCCGCAGCCGGAGCTTCTGGATGCCGCAGAGATCTACAACGCCGGCAATTCCGATGAAGACAACGACCGCGCCTACGCCTATGCAAAGCAGCATCATTTATACGGCACCAGCGGCGGCGATACGCACGAACAGCACGAATCGAACATCGGCAAGGCCGGCATGGCGTTCCCGTACCGCATTAAGACCGAAAAAGAGCTCGCCGCAGCGCTTTTCCGCCACGACGGCCGCTGCATCATCAACGGCGTCATTCAGCCCCCGCAAGACATTTGACCCGATTTCTGAAAGGAAAACCACATGGAATCACTCAAAGAACTTTACCGCATCGGCACAGGCCCCTCCAGCTCGCACACGATGGGCCCGGAGCGCGCCGCGCGCCGCTTTAAAGAAAAATACCCGCAGGCAGACCGCTTTCTCGTCACCCTGTACGGCTCGCTCGCCAAAACAGGCAAGGGCCATTTGACGGACGACATCCTCGTCAAAACCTTTGCGCCGCTGCCGGTGGAAATTCGGTTTGACCTTTCGGATAAGCCGCTCCCCCACCCGAATACATTAGAGCTCACCGCCATCCAGAACGACAAAGAGATCGGCTTTGAACGCGTCATGAGCGTCGGCGGCGGCAAAATTCTCTCAGAGGGTGAAACGGAAGACGCCCCCGCAGACGTTTATCCGCTTTCCACATTCTCCGACATTAAAGCCTATTGCGAAAGCCGCCGTATGCGCCTTTGGCAGTATGTGGAAGAGTGTGAGGGCGCGGAAATTTGGGACTATTTAAAGGAAGTCTGGCACTGCATGCGCGAAGCCGTCGCCCGCGGCCTCGAGACTGAGGGCACGCTGAAGGGCGGCCTGGACGTGCAGCGCAAAGCGAAAATGCTCTACCGCCAGAACCACATCGACGAAAGCGCCGAAACCAGAGAGAACCGCCTTGTGTGCGCGTATGCGTATGCCGTCAGCGAAGAAAACGCGGCGGGCGGCGTCATCGTCACCGCGCCCACGTGCGGTTCCTGCGGCGTGCTGCCGAGCGTCCTGCTGTATATGCAGGAGCGCCGCGGCTTTACGGATACCGAGATCCTCCACGCGCTCGCAGCGGGCGGCATCATCGGCAATTTAATTAAAACGAACGCCTCCATCAGCGGCGCAGAGTGCGGCTGTCAGGCAGAGATCGGCAGCGCGTGCTCCATGGCAGCGGCCGCGCTTGCCGAGCTGCACGGCATGGAATTAGACCAGATCGAATACGCCGCCGAGGTCGCGATGGAGCACCATTTGGGCCTTACGTGCGACCCCGTGCGCGGGCTCGTGCAGATTCCCTGCATCGAGCGCAACGCCGTCGCCGCCATGCGCGCCATCAACGCGCTGAGCCTCGCGAACTTCCTCACGTATACAAGAAAGATCTCGTTCGACGTCGTCGTAAATACCATGTATGAGACCGGCCGAGATTTGTTCTCCAAATACAGAGAAACCGGCGAAGGCGGACTCGCAAAGTATTATACCGGTAAAAAGTAACCCAAAGCCCGCGTGAAAGCACGGTTAAAAGTTTTCGCCAGCCTTTTTCAAAAGGCTGCGAATTCCAAAGGCAGCGCCTTTGGTCGTCGTCCGCAGACGACGAAACCTTTTTGCCTACCCAAAAATCAGGACTGGGAGAAACCAATGCTTCGCATTGCTATTAAACAGTCCGGTGGACTGTTTGCTCGTGGGAGACCCAATTAGGGGGTCTCCCAAAGAGCTTGCAAAAAGCAAGCTCTTAAAAGGACACATATCAAAAAGCAAAAGCGCACAGCCTCGAAAAGAAGCTGTGCGCTTTGCTTTTATTTCTAAGAACTCGCCGCGCGAGTTCTTTAAGGAACCCCTTAATAGGGTTCCTTACGGCGGAAACGTCCGCAGGAAGTTTCCGCCTATCTTCCTGATTTTCGTCAGGCAAAAAGTGTTTCGAGCTCTGCGGAGCTCGACCAAAGGTTTCACCTTTGGAATCTGACAAGCTTTTGAAAAAGCTTGAGCAAAACTTTTAAGTTTTGTTCACCGTCAGCAAGCAAATCCTTACTTATTTAGGATCTCCATAAACTCTTCGCCGGTGATGGTCTCTCTTTCGTACAGGAACTTCGCAAGCTCGTCGAGCTTCTGTCTGTTCTCCTGTAAGATCTGCACCGCTTTCGCGTGCTGCTTTTTCACAAGGTCCACGACCTGTCTGTCGATCTCCGCCTGCGTTTCGGCGCTGCATGCCAAGGAAGCGTCGCCGCCGAGGTACTGGTTCGTCACCGTCTCCAGCGCGACCATATCGAAGTTATCGCTCATGCCGTAGCGCGTGATCATCGCGCGGGCAAGCTTCGTCGCCTGTTCAATGTCGTTCGAGGCACCCGTTGTAACGGAATGGAACACCACTTCTTCCGCGGCTCTGCCGCCCGTGAACGTCGCGATCTTGTTTTCAATCTCCTCGCGGCTCATCAAATAGCGGTCGCCCTCGTCCACCTGCATGGTGTAGCCCAGCGCGCCGGATGTACGCGGAATAATGGTGATCTTCTGCACCGGCGCGGAGTTCGTCTGCTTCGCCGCCACCAGCGCGTGGCCGATCTCGTGGTACGAAACGATGAGCTTTTCGCGCGTCGTCAAAATGGAGTTTTTCTTCTGATAACCCGCAATAACGACCTCAATGCTCTCTTCAAGGTCAGCCTGCGTTGCGGAAGCGCGGCCGTCACGCACGGCGCGCAGCGCAGCCTCGTTCACAATGTTCGCAAGCTCTGCGCCGGAAGCGCCGGAAGCCATGCGTGCGATCTTCGCAAGGTCCACATCGGGTGCAACTTTAATTTTCTTCGCGTGTACGCGCAAAATCGCCTCGCGGCCCGCAAGGTCGGGCAGCTCCACCGGCACGCGGCGGTCAAAACGACCCGGGCGCGTCAAAGCGGGGTCAAGCGACTCCGGGCGGTTCGTCGCAGCGAGGATAATTACGCCGTTGTTGCCCTCAAAGCCGTCCATTTCGGTCAGCAGCTGATTCAAGGTCTGCTCGCGCTCGTCGTTCGTGCTCAGCTGATTATCGCGCTTTTTGCCGATGGCGTCGATCTCATCAATGAACACGATGCACGGCGCTTTTTCCTTTGCCTGCTTAAAGAGGTCACGCACTTTCGATGCGCCCATGCCGACGAACATCTCCACAAATTCCGAGCCGGACATGGAGAAGAACGGTACGTTCGCTTCGCCGGCGACCGCCTTTGCCAGCATCGTTTTACCGGTTCCCGGAGGACCCACAAGCAAAATGCCCTTCGGCATCGCGGCGCCGATCTCCTCGTATTTCTTCGGGTTATGCAGGTAATCGACGACCTCGGAAAGATTCTCCTTCGCCTCGTCCTCGCCTGCAACGTCCGCAAACTTAATGCCGTTCGAGGACTGTACATACACCTTCGCGTTGCTCTTGCCCATGTCGAACTTCATGGCGTTCGGGCCGCCCATTTTCTTCATGAGCTGGCGCGACAAAATTTGCCCCAGCACCACAAAGATCACGATCGGCAGCACCCAGCTCACAATAAAGCTCATCAGCGGGGACATCTGCTCTACGATCTCGCCGGAAAACTCCGCGCCGGAATCGTAAAGGCGCTGCACAAGGCCGTCATCACTCAAAAGGCCGGTCTTATAAATTTTGCTGCCGTCCTTGTTCGTGAACAAGATCTTGTCACTTTCAATTTCCACCTGGCCGATCTCTTTGTTCTCCGTCATCTTGATGAACGTGCCGTAGTCCACTTCCTCCACCTGGTGCTGCGAGATCAGCGGCATCACCAGCATGTTCAAAAGCAGCAAAACGACCATCGCAATGCCGTAGTAAAAAATAAGCGGCTTTTTCGGTGTTTTCACTTCGTTCATGTTCTCTCTCCTCTCACGTCGCGCGCAGATAAAAACAGGCGCAACATATTGTACGCTTATCTTATGCGTTTTCTATTGTAAAGTCAATTTCAAAATTTCCAATTTTTCGTGAACAAATCATGAAAGCTGAAAAATCACGCGTGCAGCGCGCCCTCCGGCAGTGCAGAAAGCAATTTTTCCACCTGCGCCGCTATGTTTCCCGCCGCCACAATGCCGTACGGCAGCGCAGCATCTTCACAAAGCGGCACGCTGCAAAGCCCCGGGTGTACATCCGCCCAGCAGGATAAGGAAAGCAGCAGCTTGCCGCTTTCCGCGCAGCGGTTAAAGGTCTGCATGTCGTAGTTCGGCAGAATGTCCTCCACCTGCACGCCCGCTGCCAACGCCTTTTCACGCACCGCATCGTTTGCGGGGGAAACGCCGCGCTTCATAATGCACAGCGTTTCGCCGCGCAGCGATTTCAGCGTCAGCTCCTTTTCGCCTGCCAGGCGGTGCTTCTGCGGCACGGCAATGTGAAATGCATAGCTGCCCAAGGGGTAAAACCGGCAGCGCGCCAAATGGTACTGCGCGTTAAACGGCCCTATAAATAAATCAAAATCCGTACCCAGCCGCTCCACGCGGTGCGTGTCCTCCGTAAACGGCACCACCTCCACGCGAAACTGCGGCCACAATACGGCGTTTTCGCTCCACAGCTTCAAAAACGGCTGGCACGGCGAAAGAGGCGAAGAGCCGATGCGCAGCACCGTGCGCGTCTCCGCAGCATCCCGCACGCGCCGCACGGCGCTGTCCGCCGCCGCGCGCAGCTTTTCGGCCTCCTCGTACAAAACGTGCCCCGCCGCCGTCAGCGAAACGCCGTGGCTCGTGCGGTCAAACAAAGTCACATCCAGCTCTTTTTCCAGCGTGTTGATCTGCTTGATGACCGCCGTGTGCGTCAGGTACATGCGCTCCGCAGCCTTAGAAAAGCTGCCGCAATCCGCCACATTTGTAAACGTGTCCAATACTTTATCGTACATCGTCTTCCCTCCTCGGCTGAAACTTTTAGTTACATATATTGTATAAAACCGAAACTTCCTTGTCAAGCAAATTGCCGCTATAATAAAGACACAGAGCAGCGGCATCGCCATCGGCACTAACTCTGCCGTCTCCCGCATGCTAGGCAAATAAAGTTTTGCTCAAGCTTTTTCAAGAAGCTTAAACCGAACGCATGCGTTCGGTTGCGATTCCAAGGGTGAAACCCTTTGCCTACCCCAAAACTAGGAAGGTAGGTTTGAACGTCCGGGGGACGTTCAAACCGTAGGGAACCCAGTTGCATGGGTTCCCTAAAAGGCGGCCAAACGCCGCCTTTAAAAACACATAAAAACTAAAAATTTAAAATATCACAGGAGGACTCCCCACATGAAAACCCGTTTTTTACGCGACATTGAAGTTTCGCCCATTGGCATGGGCTGCATGGGCTTTTCCCACGGCTACGGCAAGGTGCCGGAGGAAAGCTATTCCATCGAGGCCATCCGCGCCGCGCACGACTTCGGCTGCACGTTCTTCGATACCGCCGAGGGCTACGGCCGCGAGCAGTTCTACCCCGGCCACAACGAGCAGCTCGTCGGCAAAGCCATTAAAGAGTTTCGTAAAGACATCGTCCTCGCCACAAAGCTGCACGTCTCCCCCGCAGAGCTCGAAAACGGCACTACCCTGTACGAGGCCGTAAAAGCCCACCTGCTGCACTCCATGGAAAATCTGCAGACCGATTATATCGACCTTTACTACCTCCACCGCGTCAACGAAAACATCCCCGTGGAAGACGTCGCAGACGCCATGGGCAAGCTCATCAAGGAAGGGCTCATCCGCGGCTGGGGTCTCTCGCAGGTCTCGAAGGATACGCTCGATGCCGCAAACCGCGTCACGCCCGTCTCCGCCGTTCAGAACCTCTACTCCATGCTGGAGCGCGACTGCGAAGCGGAAATCTTCCCGTATTGCTTAGAAAACAACATCGGCGTCGTGCCGTTCTCGCCGATCGCAAGCGGCTTCCTCTCCGGCAAGATCACCGCGGAGACAAACTTTGAAGAGACCGACGACGTGCGCAAGTGGGTGCCGCAGCTTTCCAAAGAGAACATCACCGCAAACCAGCCCATTCTGGACATCCTCGCAAAGTATGCCAAGGAGAAAAACGCCACCAACGCGCAGATCTCCCTCGCGTGGATGCTCCACAAATACCCGAACGTCGTGCCGATCCCCGGCTCCAAAAACCGCGAGCGCATCTTAGAGAACCTCGGCGGCTGGAACGTCACGCTGACGGACGACGAGTTCACGGCGCTTGAAGCCGCACTCAATGCCTGCACCGTCCACGGCCACCGCGGCACCGTAGAATACGAGGGCAAGTCCTTCAGCCGCAACTGGAGAAAATAAGTTAAAATCAGACAAAAAATGCACCGCCCGGGTTGACACTTCGCCCCGGCGGTGCTATTCTTTTTTCAAATTTATTTTTTCATATTTGCTTGCTTTAGGAGGTTTTTTCATGAGTACGGTCACCATTCGAGACGCCAAGCTTTCCGACGCCCCGCGCCTGCTGGAAATTTACGCTTACTACGTGCAGAACACCGCCATCACCTTTGAGTATGACGTGCCGTCGCTCGAAGAATTTCAGCACCGCATGAAAACCATCACGCTGCGCTACCCGTACATCGTCCTCGAAGCAGACGGCAAGGTCATGGGCTACGCCTACGCGGGCTCGTTCGTCGGCCGCGCCGCCTACGATTGGTCGTGCGAGATGACCGTCTACCTCGACCACACCGCCAAAAAGCAGGGCTTCGGCAGAAAGATCTACGAAGCCATGGAGCAGCGCCTCAAGGACATGGGCATTTTAAACCTCTACGCCTGCATCGGCTATGTTGAAAAAGAGGACGAGTATTTAAACCACAACAGCGCCGATTTCCACGCCCACCTCGGCTACAAGCTCGTCGGCACGTTCACAAAGTGCGGTTATAAGTTCGGCCACTGGTATGATATGATCTGGATGGAAAAGTTCATCGGCATCCATACCGATACCCCCGCCCCCGTCCGCTTCCTCACCGACGCCCCCGACCCGAACGCGCATTAAATTCGACATAACAACGCCCCGCGCAGAAAGCCCATTTCCTGCGCGGGGCTTTTTCTGATATTTACCGCATCGCGAGCAGCACCTCGGACTTTTTAAGGCGCGTTTTCGCGCGGTTTGCGCAGGCGGAAAGCTCTGCGGCAGCGCGGCGGTCGTCCATTTTGAGGATGCGCTCCAGGCGTAGGCCCGCCTTTTCGTCAAACGATGCCTTGTTCTGCGCCGCGCCCAGCACTGCCAGCGCGTTTTCGCAAACCTTTTCGGGCGTGCGCAGGCGGCGCAGCGTCTTTAAAAGCGTTTTGCAGTCCATCCGGCCCTCGCTCTGCTTGTGGGCAAAGGCAAAAAGCTCGTCCGGGCGGTCGCGCAGCGTCTCGTATACGGCCTGCACCATGTCGGCGCTCATCATCTCGCTAAGCACCTCGCGCTCCGTGTTTTCTTCGCCCGCAAGGCTCGCACCAAGCGCCATGCTGCCGTCTTCACCCTCCATTTCACGGTCAAGGCTGTCCGGCACGACCTTTTTAAAGCGGTCACCGAGGATGTTGTTCAGCACATAGGCGAACAGCGTCGGGATAAAATGCGCCTCCCCCTTTTTGAAAAACAGGTCAAGGCGCACCACACCCTTGTTTTCGCCCTTTGTGATAGGGCTCATCAGGCCGATGAACGTCTCGTGCGTGTATTCGGTCTGCACCGTCTCCGCTTCGCCGCCGCAAAAAGCGCACAGCGCGCGCAGCTTTACGCCCGCCGCAGCGCTGCCCAAAACGTCCTTTAAAAGGAACGCATACAGGCTTTCCTGAAAGCGTGCAGAAAGCGCCGCGTCCGCCCACAGAGCGGCAACGCTGTTTTTTCCGCTTTCGTACACTTCCTTTAAAACGGCGCAGAACGCTGCTTCCTCCGCGCTTTTTTCAAATACCTTCGCTGCCATATCCGTTCCTCCTTAAAGCGTTTTTCTTTGTGCTTTAAGGATAAAAAACGGTTCTCGGCATCGCCTCGGAACAGTCTCGATTTTTTCTCGATTTTCGTGGAACAGCGTTGAACCCGGGCGCATTCAATGCTATAATCGGTTTATAAACGAAAAAGGAGGCGACACCGTGGACGAGCTTTATACCATTCAAAACGTCACGTATAACGCCACAGGCGGCACATTATGCGCAGACGGCAAAACCTTCAGCCTCACCGCGCAGCAAAACCGCCTGCTGCATTACCTCGTCTTAAACGCCGGGCAAACGCTTAAAAAAGAGCAGATCGTCGAGCACGTCTGGGGCTACGATACCGACGTGGACGGCAGCAACCTCATTTATGATACCGTTTCCAACGTGCGCCGCCTTTTAAAAGCAGCCGGCCTAAAGCCGTGCATCACAACCAAAACCGGCATCGGCTACGTCTTTACGGAAAGCGCCGAAAAAACAAAAAACGAAGTCCCAAAAACCGAAGAGACCAACCATCACACCGACCCTGTTTTTGCCGAAAATGCGCCAACGCTCACGCTTGATACGGTCTATTTGCTGCTTATGGGCGACAGTATGTATAAAAAAGCGTGGTTTTTGCAGTCCGTCGGCTATATCGAAAAGCTTCCGCCGCTCAGCTTGGAGCCCGGCTCAGCCGACACCGTCGCCGAGGACGCGTTTTACAGCTGGATTTTACCCCAAAGCATCTGGGCACGCATTTTGTGCACATATCCCGAAGAAAGCGACCGCAGAGCGTTGTATGGCGGCGAAGGTACAAGCGAACTGCTCCTCGACTTAAAGCAAGATTTTCAAAACGACAGCGGCTGGCGCGGGCGTGAGCTTACACGAAACTGCAAAACGTATTTGGAGCGTATGCTGATTCCGAGCGTGATTGAGACCACACTCGGCGCCGTGCTGCAAAATTCGCCGCAGCTAAGCGAGCTTTACCACCTGTGGCAACGGTGCAGCGAGGAAAATAATGTTCACCGCGGCGTCGCACTCGTCGTCCTCTGCGCGTTGCTCGGCGAGCGGAATTTCAAAATGCTTGCGGAAACCTGTGATGTTGTTGAAATGCTGAACGAAAATTTCTGACCATAAGCCAACGTCAACGGAACGACCAATAAAGTTTTCGCCAGCCTTTTTCAAAAGGCTGCGGATTCTTAGGGCAGCGCCCTAAGTCGCCATTCGCAAATGGCGAAACCCTTTTGCCTACATAAAATCAGGACGGGAGAGATAACAGTCCAGTGGACTGTTATCTCGTGGGAGACCCAATTAGGGGGTCTCCCAAACGACTCGCAAACGAGTCGTTAGAAAATCATAAAAGCCAAAAAGAGGTGCATCACATGGAAACCCCTGTTAAAAATATCACCCCAAACACCCTGCATATCTGCTCCGCCGCAGAAGCGCTCGCCTTGCTCAGAAAGCACGGCGGGCACGGCAGCGCCACGTTCATGCGCAGCCTTGCAGATGCCGTGTTGGACGAAAACAACCACGTCACCGGCACCGTCGGCGACTTCAATAACCTCATCGACCGCTTTGAGGTGCTCGGCGATTATTTCGACGCTTTGCGCGTGTGCGACTTCGCACTCAAAATCTACCCCCGCAGCGCAACATTGCTCGCCATCACACTCAATGCCTGCGCACGCAGCGGCGCAGACGGCGAAGCGTACCTTGCAGCCGCCGAAAAACTCGGGCGCGAAAACTGGAACGAACCGCGGCTCTTTAAAGACGCCGCCGAGTATTGCCGCACCCGCGCCTTGTGCTGCCCGCCGGAGGAGACCGAGAGCTATTTTGAAAAAGCCCTTTCCATCTGCCGCGATTTTGAGCGTATTTTCCCGCTCGACGAGCGCGGATACATGAAAGAAGCCACCGTGCTGCTCGACAAAAACCGCACCGCAGACGCCGAAAACGTCCTGCGCCGCGTCATTTTTGAAAAAATTCCCGCAAACGGCCGCCCGCAGCCTTTAAACGCCGCAAACTGCTGCAAGCTGTACCTGACGGAAATTCTGAAAAAGAGCCTCGAGTACGACCTCATCCTGCGCATTGCGCAAAAGGGGCTTTCGTTCTCTGCGGCCGAGCAGAATTCCGAGCACATGGGCTACTTCAGCTACCGTCTGGCGCTCGCCAAAACGGCGCTCGTCATTGAAAGCGATTACCGCAACAAGGCCGATATCGAAGAGGCGCTCACGTGCTGCCAGCGCGCGTTCGACCTTGTCACGTTCCAAAGCTATGCGGATGATTTAAAACGCTGCTACGTGCAGCTGTGCGAAAACCCGCAGAACCCCATCGACCTCAAAACGCACCGCCTTGTAAAGCACGTTTTAAACACCATGGAGACCGCCTCCGCCCCGGCACAAAACTGAATCCGTCTTTTCAAAGCGCTCTGTTTTCCGCAGAGCGCTTTTTATTTTTGAAAATTTTCAAAAAATCCGCCTCCCCCGTTCGTAGAACAGGTAGATCAAAACGCAAACCCAAGGAGGTTTTTACTTTGCCTACACAAAACAGCGAACGGACCTACGAAATGCTCCAAACATATTTGGATGAGACCGCAGACAGCTTTGAAAAGCTCGACGGCGAGCCCGGCTTTTTATACCGCAAAACAGACGGTCGCACCTCGCTTGTCTTCTGCGCCCGCGTAGACGCAGAGCTCGGCTTTCTGCTTTTAAACGCATACCCCGGCATTTTTGCCCGCGACGTGTACGTGCCCCTCGTCGCCGATTACTGCCAGCGCATCGCGCCGGAAGTGGGCGTCGTGTGCGTAGAGCCCGAATTGTGCGAAATTTACTACCGCACGGAGGCCGCCTTTGAGCACGCGCCCGTTTCCCGCGCCACCTTGGAGCTTTTGGAGCGCACCGCGTTCGCCGCACTCACGCCGTACATCAGCGCTCTGCGTTCGCTCAGCGCGGGCGTACTGCCGGAGGCGCTCCCGGAGCCACAGGAGATCCACATTCCGTCTCCCGCCCCGTCCCACGCGGAAGATTTTCTGCCCCTCATGGAGGAATATTTTCAAAAAACGCACTTTACCGTGCTTGCAAAGCATGCGCCCGATGAAACCGGCGCGTGCTACCTCTACGAGTTTCTGGCCGCGCACCGCCGCTGGAAGCTGCACGTCACCTTAAATGATGAGAAGACCTTTTTCATCCTGCGTCTGTTTCCCGGCCGCAACGCCCTTGTTTTTGACCCACGCTACCTGCACGCCGCCGCGCAGATCTGCAACGCGGAAAACGATTCCGTAAAGTCTGGCGCACTCTTCGTCGGCCGCCGCCCGGAGGGTCTGTGCGCAAAAATGGCTCTTTCCGCACTGGAAGTTCCTACATCACTCGGAGAAACGCTGTATTCCGCCGTTTCCATTCTCGTTTCGCTTTTGTATAGCCGCGAAGCAGAGCTGCAAAAAGCCGCCGCAGGCGTGATTTTTCCGACAGGGCTCGATGCTGAGAAGCTAAAGCCCTCCGCGTCAGACCGCAAAAAACGGCTTGAAGACGCGCAGCGCTTTTTAGCCATGACCGCCCGCCCAAAGCCGCTTGACCCCGCGTCTGCCGAAAAAGAATTCAATGCCCTGTTCGGCGGCGACATCGCCGAGACCGATGACGATGACCCCGAACCGTTCCGATAAGGAGGATCTTATGCCGGATTATTACATTGCCGAAGACGGCACCATCCACGACCGCGAAGCCGAGCACCGCAGCCGCACACAGCACACCGCAGCCCCCGCCGTTGCCGATACCACCGCCGAGGACACCCCCGAAGTCAGCTTTGCGCGCCAATTCGTTTACTGGCTTTTCGCGCTTTCCGCTTCCGTCTTTGCTGCTGTTTGCGTGTTTCATGAGATGCAGGCAGCGTTCACCCCGCCCGCACACCTCGATTTTTTGGAGGACTACGTACAGCAGTTCGTGTTTGAGCACGCCAAAGCGTTCGTTATCATCCTAACCGTATTCTGCATCTATCTTTACGGCAAAACGGGCGCGAAAAAACACCGCTATAACGTGCTTGCCTACCTCTGCACCGTCTCCATCTGCTGCTTTGCGCCGCCCGCCGCCGTGTTCGTACTCATGGCCGCGCCCATCCTTATGGCGCTCGCGCTTGCCGTGCTCGTGCTCGGCATCGTCGGACTCGTCAAAATGGCGTTCGGCTAATTTTTTCGGAAGGAGTTTTCCCATGAATGCACCGTTTTCCGCCGTTTTCCGCACGTTAAACGGCACCGCCGTTTCGCTTTCCGCGCTGCGCGAAACGCTCCGCCGCATGGAAGCGGAGACCCGAACCGCGCTGCGCCTGAATGACCAAAACAGAGAAAGCCGCGTCTGCGCCGTACAGGACGCCACCGACGAGCTTTTAGAAGACTTCGAGCACGAGCACGACACGCTTAAAGCTGATGCCGAAAGCCTGCTTTCCGCCGCCGAGATTGCGATGAATGACATTCTCGATCCGCACTTTCACCGCATGCAGCCGCAGTATTTTGCCGCCGCCATGCGAAAGCCGTACAACACCGCAAACGTGTGCGCGGAAGCACTCATCGCACGCATGCAAAAGGCGCTTTCCGCTATTCAAAGCGGCGCAAAGAAAATCAAAAACGCGTTTTTGCTGCCGGACGCCGCGGGGCTCATCGGCTCTGTTTCGCCGGATTTCCGCAAATCGCTCTACACGCCCATTTTGGATGCCTACGCGCACATGCGCCGCTGCGCGGACGCCATAGAAAACGCGCCCGCGTTTACCGAAAAAGCCGACCGTGCCCGCGCTGTCTGCACGCGCAAAACGCGGCAGATCGAAGCCGAATGCACCAATCGCCGCGCGGAGATTCTGCAAAAATTAAAGGCTGATACCAACGCCGAAATTACCTGCACAAACGCTGTGCTCTGCACACCGCCAAGCGCTGCGATTTTTGCCGAAAACGCCGGCTGCGCCCCGCTTTCCCTCGGCACACTTCGCATCGCACTCCCCTCCGGCAAAATGTTTACAGCACCGCTCACCTGCACAAAGCTCGACCGCAGCGTGCTGTTTTTAACGGATAACACCGCCCCGCACGCGCTCTTTTGCAGTTTGGCGTTCGATCTGCTTAAAAGCGATCCCGCCGCCGTCGTGCACCTTGCAGATCCCGCCCACTGCGGCAATGCGTACAAGGACGTTTTCGCCGCGTTTACGCCGAGCGGCCGCGCGGAGATCTGGCGCAGCGCACAGGACTTTACCCGCGGCACAGAAGCCTTGTGCCGCACCGCCGCAGAAAATGCACCAAATGCCATGCACTACGTTTTCATCGAAAACATGGAGCAGAATATCCCGGAGCAGTCGCTGGAAGATCTTATCCGGCTCATGCGCGCCAACACCTGCGTGCGCGTGCTCGTTTCCGTGTGCAAGGCAATCTCCCTGCCGCACGGTTTTCAACAGAAATTCCCCGCGCTCGTGCAAAACGCCGCGTGCTGCACCGCAAAAAACGGCGGAATTTACATCTCCGAAGACGTTTTCACCGTCCCGCCGGAGGATCTCCCCACCCGCCGCGCAGCAGCGCTTTCCGCCGTCACCGCGCAGATGAAAAAAGCCGCCGTGCTGCCACTCAACACCAAATTGCCTCACGCTGAAAGCTGGCAGAAAAAGAGCAGCGAAGCGGGCATTTTTCTTCCCATCGGTCAAAATGATGTCACCCGTCAGCCCGTCACGCTTGCGTTTACGGAAGAAAAACCGTATGTGCTCGTCATCGGCGATGTAAACTCCGGCAAAAGCGCGCTTCTGCACACCGTCGCCCTGCAAATTTTCGCAAACTACACGCCGGACGAAGTGAAGCTCGCCATTGCCGATTTCAAAGAGGGCGCGGAATTCGCTCTTTACGGCGCATCGCGCCTGCCCGCGGTCGAAGCCGTCGTTGAAAACGAGGACCCCGATTGCGCCGCGTCCTTCCTTCGATATTACGTTTCGGAGCTGCACCGCCGCCAAAGTTGCTTTACGGCGCTCTCCGCCGAGACCGGCCGCCTCATCCGCAAGTACGAGACCTACCGCGCCGTGCAGCGCGAAACGGGTGCGGTGTCCGAAATTCTGCCGCGCATTTTGCTTATGATTGACGAATACCAGTCGCTTTTTGAGGGCAACACAGAGACTGCCGCGCTTTTAAGCGAGCTTGTCCGCAAAGGGCGCACCTACGGCGTACATCTCATCATGGCGAGCCAGCGCGGCGTAAGCGAAAGCGCGCGCAACACGTTCACGGCCGAGCTGAAGGATCACTTTTCCACACGTCTCGTTTTCCGCTGCCCGCCTGCCGCCGCCCGCCGCCTTTTCAGCGACCGCGCGGTCGATACCGGGCGCGAAAACACCGGCATTGCAGCTGCCGTGCTGCTGAAAACCGGCCACGCGCTTTTAAACGACGAAGCGGGCCAAACCGAGCGCGCCACCGTCTCCGTGCAATGCTTTTACGCCGGGGATGACCTCATCGGGCACATGTGCAGCCTGCTGCCACGCGTAAACGGCACGGGCGAAACCGCGTGGCTGCGGTATAACACCGCCTCCCGTGCTGCACCGAGCGCACTCCCGCACGGCGAAGTCACCTTCGGCGACTCCGTATGCCTGCATAAGGACCGCGCCGCTTCCGATGCGGACAGCTTAAAAGACGACGGCTTTGTCTCGTTTACACCGAACGGCACGCACATTCTGTGCACAGGCAGCGACCTGCGCGTGCCGGCCTCTGTGCTGTGCAGCGCCGCGCGGTTTGCGGAACAGGAAGAGCTTTCGCTGCATGTTTTCTGCGCGAAAAGTCACCCTCTACTGCGCTTTTGCCCGGAAAACGCCACGGTTTATACCACCCTTGCCGCGCAGAGAGAAGCGCTTTCCCGTCAGCTTTGGGAAGGTCAAAACCGCGCCGTCAACGTGTTTTTGGAGATGAGTGCGGAAAAAGAATTCACCCAGCCGCTCGGCACACTGCGCCCGTCGGCAGACGCTGAGCTGCTCAAAAACGCCGTCCAAAACAGCCGCCTTTCCGTCATGTTCGAGCGCCGGTGTAAGACCGTGCGCAGCGAACTGCCCCAGCTTCTGCCGCTTGCGTCCATCACAGTCACAGCCGTCGGCGACAGCGAAAATCTGCGCGCCGCTTTGCCCGATACCGCCCGCGTTACCGCAACTGCCTTCGACGTCCCGCAAAGGGACAGCATACATGCGTATTACTGTAATCGGGATACGGAAAAATGGGGCAAAACCGTGCTGTTTCAGCCCACACAAAGCTGACGACAACGGCGGTTAAAAGTTTTCGCCAGCCTTTTTCAAAAGGCTGCGGGTTTTTAGGGCAGCGCCCTAAATCGCTTTCCGCAGAAAGCGAAATCCTTTTGCCTACCAAAAAATCAGGAGGATAGGCAGAACAGTCCAGTGGACTGTTCTGCCGCAAGGGACCCAATTAAGGGGTCCCTTGAAAGAGCGGCCAAAAGCCGCTCTTTTTCTCTGCTTTCCTCGCAAAATCTCCCCTTTTCGCCCTTTTTGATTTTGTCAAGGACATCTTTTCAAATCCCCGCGAGGTGTCGCAAAAAAACGACACCTGCCCCCAAAAACCGCATTTTCCGAAAAAATCTTCGAATGTTCGATTGACAAATCGCGAACATTTGTTTATAATACGAGACAGCAAAGAAACAAACGTTCGTGAAGCACCGATATGCCGCGCAGAATCATCTGCACCGTATATCGCGCACAAGCGAAACTCGGATGGGGGTATTTTTATGATGCTGTTTCTCTTTAGTATTGCCGTTTCCTGCCTGTTGATCGCGCTTGCACAGGGCGCGGTTTCCCTGATCTCTGCCGCAATGAGATCTGCGCACCGCGCGAAAAGCGCTTCCGTGCGCCACAGCGTGCAGAAGTTTACGGGGCTGCCGAACCGCGAAGAAGTGAAGAACATATATTCCCTTTCAGACCAGTTTGCAGACCGCCTGCGAGAGGTCGTGCAGTCTTGACCGATACGGAATTTAACGCCGTGAAGGCGTTTTTGTCCGCCTACCGCTACACGGAGCTCGACCTCCGTGTGCGCCGGGCGGAGCTCACCCGGCTGACAGCGCGCTGGGAAGCGCTGATTTTGGAAGGAAATACCGAGCTTCTTTTTCATTTAGAGCACGCGATATGCGCCGCAAAGGACGCCATACGCGTGCTTTGCACAAGTCAGGCGGAAATTGAAGACGCCATAGACACGGTGGAAAGCGCCGCTTTGCGCGAGATTTTGACACAGCACTACATCTGCGCGCTTGACCTCAAGGAGATCGCGGAGCGCATGCATTACTCAGACCGCCACATGCGGCGGCTGCACCGAAAGGCGATCGAAAGCGTAGCGCTTTCCGCCGTTTCGCCCTTTAAAAAGCGGGGATGTCCCCCGCGCACACTTCCCCTTGTCAAAAGAATTTGAGACTGCCGCGGCAAAGCCGTGGGGTCTCTTTTCTTTTCCTAAATTTCGGCATCTGCTCCGCACGGCAGGCGCCGCCCGTTTTGCCGTGCCGCACCGCGGCAAAAACGGAGACTTTAAAAAGGAGTTTATTTGAAATTTATGAGACCGACTATGCTGAAAACCGCTTTTGCCGTGGTGCTGGCGGGGCTTTCCTCGTACTTTGGCATGCTGACGCAGCCGCTTTTGGTGCTGCTTTCCGCCATGGTGCTCGATTACCTCACCGGCATGACAAAAGCCTACATTTCTTCCCAGCTCAGCTCGCGCATTGGTGTGAAAGGTATTCTCAAAAAGCTTTGCTATATGGCCATGGTCGCCGTGGGCGCGGCGGTGGATTACCTTTTGCACGGCGCATTAAAACAGGCGGGCCTCGACCTCAACATTGAGCTTTTCTGCGGCCTGCTCGTCACCGTTTGGCTCATCATAAACGAGCTCATCTCGGTGCTGGAAAACTTAGCCGCCATCGGCGTTCCGGGCTTTCCGCGCCTCAATCGATTACTCTCTCGCCTGAAAAACACCGTGGACAAAAAGGAGGACGAACATGACGCATGAAATGAGACTGAAAAACTACGACGCGTATAACGCCGAGGGTCTTTTGAGCCTTGGCACAAAAGGCAGCTACGGCGTGGAAAGTTTTCACATCATCCGTGAGGACGTGTGGGCAGAATACGCCGTTTCGGCCACGTTCCACACGCCGAAAGGCGATGCTGTGCAGGTTCGTGTTTCCGCAGGCGGCACGTTCGCGGTGCCGCAGGAGGTCACGGCGCAAAGCGGCGTCGGCAAGCTCGTTTTTGCGGGCTATAAGGACGGCGTGCAGCAGATCACCCACACGGTTTTGTACCGCGTGACGGAAAGCTGCGGCACGGAGGGCACCGCGCCCGCGGAGCCCACGCCGAGCCTTGTGCAGCAGGTTTTATCTGCGGCCGAAAACGCTGAAAAGGCGGCAAAGGACGCTTTAGAGACGCTTACAAAAAGCACGGTGCTCGACACGACCCTGAGCCATGCGGGCGAAGCCGCCGACGCAAAGGCCGTGGGCGACGCGCTGAAAGCCACCGTTTCCACAGACGCGCAGGCGCTCTCCAAAGCCCAGATGGAGCAGGCGCGCCGCAACATTCAGGCGGAAAGCTACGGCACGTGGGCGCTGCTGGAAAGTGTGACGACCGAAGAGGACATGCTGAGCTTTGAGCGCACCGCAGAGCCGGACGGCACGCCGTATGACCTGCGCGCCATTAAGGTCATTGTGAAAACGCCCGGCGGGCAGAAGGCCGGCCTTTACGACTGGAGCGCCTACTGCAAGGACGAATACGGCTACTGGGTGCGCCACATCAACGGCGTCTGCACGTGCCTCAGCAACACATTCGACCCCGCTACGGGCTACGTGGTCACGGCGGTCTTTGAAGCCGTGCCGCAGTTTGGCGTATACAAGGTGGTGAGCGCGTACGGCACGCAGGGCGACACCATGACGCTTGTGTACCCCTCAAACGGCAACTACCAGACCGTTTCGGCCGAGCAGCACGTAGAACGCTTCGGATTCAAAATTTACGACAACGTGCCGCTTTTAAAGGGCAGCAAAATTGAAATTTGGGGCGTAAGAGCGTAAGGAGGGTTCGCTATGGTACCGATCAAAGAAAATCTTGTGCCGCAGGACAAATACAATATCAAGTGCCCCTACACCCGCACGCCGACGCGCGTAGTTATTCACAACACGGCAAACGATGCGCCCGCCGCAAACGAGATCTCCTACATGCGGTATAACGACCATGAGGTCTCGTTTCACTACGCGGTGGACGACAAGAACATTGTGCAGGGCATCCCGGAAAACCGCAACGCGTGGGCAAGCGGCGACGGGCACGGCAAGGGCAACATGGAGGGCATCCATATTGAAATTTGCTACTCGAAATCGGGCGGCGAGAAGTTTGATAAGGCCGAGCAGAACGCGGCGGAATTCACCGCAAGCCTGCTCAAAAAGTACGGCTGGGGCCTTGACAGGGTGACAAAGCACCAGGACTACGACGGCAAATATTGTCCGCACAGGACGCTGGACCGCGGCTGGCAGCGCTTTTTAAACATGGTGAAGCGCTATATGGAGCCGGTGAAAAAGCCCGCTGCAAACGCATTTCAATCGTACCTCATCCGCAAAAATTGCCGCGATGCGCTCAACATCCGCAAGGGCCCGGGCACGAATTACGGGATCATCGGGCAAATTCGGGACAGTTTGCGCTATACGATCGTCGAAGAGCGCAGCGGCCCCGGCTCCAGTAAAGGCTGGGGCCGCTTAAAAGCCGGTGGCTGGGTCGCGCTCGACTGGGTGAAGAAAGCTTAAAGGCATAAAAAATCTCCCGAAGACTGCAAAGCGGCAGGACTTCGGGAGATTTTGGGGTTTAAGTTCAGTTTTCAGCGCAATTATGCCACGCGCCCGGGATAATTCACGACGGCGATCTCGGTCAAGGTGGTTTCGAGCGCGTTCACGATCTCCTCGAGCTGTGCAGCCACGGCACCGGTGTACCAGGTTTCGCCGCACTGCTTGCAGCGCAGGCACGGGACGTTCTTCACGATGACGATGCAGCCGTTTTCAAGGGTCACAACGTGGTTCGTTTTGCCTTCGACGGCTTCGCCTTTACACATAAAGCATTTCACTGCAAATCCCATTCCTTTTTGCAGTCCTCCAAGGTGTAGGAAACGTCATCAGCAGCTGTGACGTTGAGCTCTACGGTGACGGGCGGGAGGGGATCGCAGGTGAAGGTGACTTTGCAGGTGCCGGAGCCGGCGCCGCGGACGGCGGCCATGACGCGGCCGTCGAACGTTTGGCAGGAAGCTTGCTGATATTTATCCTCGCTGCTCGGGTTTGCGGAGCCAAAGCCCTGCAGCGTGCCTGCGCCTTCGATGGTGACGGCGACGGTTTTTTCTTCAAAGCGGCTGCGGATGCCGGTTTCGTCGAGAAGATCGACGGTGATAAACGCCATGCCCTGCCCGTTGCCGGTGATCGTCTCGGCGGACGATTTGACCTGCATTTTGGCGGGCGACGCGGCGGTTTTGAGAACATTCTCGCCGCAGGGCGCGCCGTTTTTGTAGCCGACGGCTTTGAGCTCGCCGGGGGTGTAGTTTAAGTCATACGCGGCGGTGTACGGGATGGCTTCGCCGACCTCTTTTCGGCCGAGCGACTTGCCGTTTAAGAAGAGCTCCACCTCATCGCAGTTTGCAAGGACGTAGACGCGGGTGGGCTTATCTTCGCAGCCGGGGAACGTCCAGCTGTCGATGGCGTCGAAATACTTCCAGTTATTGGGGTCGAACGGCTTGCCGAAGACGTTTACGCGATGCACGGCGATGAACGGCGCTTTGCGCAGGCCGAACGCAATCTCGCGCAGGTAGCTGACGGGGCGGCGGTCGGCGTTTAAGTTGATGTCGCCGCAGTACGCGAGGCGGTCCGGGTAGACGTTTTGGCCTTTGACCTCCGTATAGTGCGGGATGCCGATGCCGGCTTCGCCGAGGTAATCGTAGCCTGTCCACGTGAAATCGCCGATGACATGCGGGTTTTCTTCGACGATCTTCCACAGGCGGCCAATCTCCGGCGGGAAGGTCTCGCTGCCGACGACGACGCGGTCCGGGTGAGCTTCGTGCTCCGGCACGTGGCGGGCGGTGAGGTAGTTGTAGCCCGCGACATCCACGGCGCTGACGGCGCGCTCAAGGCGCTCAGTAAGGCGCGGGTCGACGGAGAAGCGGTCGGTTCTGTCCCACTGCGCCGCGCCCATCATTTTGTTTAAGGCTTCCGCGCCGGCGGTGTCGCGCTCACGGCCGGTGGTATTGGTCGCTTCCTCGCGCGTCATGGCGGAGAGGATGTCCGAGACAGCGAGATAGCCGTTGATACCGCAGGTGGTGAAGCGGGTACTGTCTAACTCGTGCAGGCGCGCCGCGATCTCGCGGTGGCGGGCTGTGCCCTCGCTGTTGCCGATCTCCGGAATTTCGTTGCCGGTGCTGTACAGCACGACCGAGGGGTGGTTGTAGTCTTTTTTCACCATGCGGGCGCATTCGTCGCGCCAGACGGTGTTGAAATCGTTTGCAAAATCGTTCGGGTTCATCGGCTCGTTCCACATATCGGTGAGCTCATCCATGACGAGGATGCCGACATCATCGCAGGCGCGCAGAAGCGAATTGCCCGCGGGGTGATGGGCGCTGCGGATGGCGTTGAACCCGGCGTTTTTCAGCTGCCCCATGCGGAAGCGCTCAGCATCGTAAAGATTCGTGCAGCCGATGATGCCGTTATCGTGGTGGATGCACGCGCCGCGCAGTTTGACGGTTTTGCCGTTGATGCGCAGGCCGCGGCGGGCATCGAGCTGCAAAATGCGGATGCCGAAGCGGTCTGTCGCTTCGTCGAGCGCGGTGTCGTTTTCAAAAAGCTTTGCGGTGCAGGTGTACATGGTGGGCGTATCCGGCGACCAGAGCTTCGGTGCATCGACGGTGACGCGCGCAGAGAATGTGGTCGTGCCGTTTTCCTTGAGCTCGATGAAACGCGTGTCCTTTGTGACGACGGCTTCATCTGCAATTTCGGAGACAAGCTTCACGGTTTTGCGGCGCGGAGTGCGGTTTTGAATTTCGCCCTCGATGAGCAAGGTAGCGTAGTCGTCTTCGATGCTTTCGGTGGTGATTTTAAGGCTGTTTTCAGCAATATAAACTTCGCCTGCCGTGTGCAGGTAAACATCGCGGTAAATGCCCATGCCGCTGTACCAGCGCGACCAGCGCTCCTGCCCGATGGCGAGCACCTTGAGCTCGTTTTCTTCGCCGTATTTTAACGCGGGTGTGAGGTCGACGATAAAGCCCGAGTAGCCGTATTTGTGGCCGCCTAAAAACTCGTTGTTTAGATACACGAGCGCGTTTTGCATGACGCCCTCAAACTCGACGAGGATGGTTTTGCCTTCCCAGTCTTTGGGCGCAGTGAACTTTTTGCGGTAGGAATACGACTTTGTGGGGTAAAAGCCGGACTGGCCGCCGCTTGCGCAGGCGGGGTCGCGGTCTTCTTCGATCATGGCGTCGTGCGGGAGGGTGACGGGCTTGCCCGCAGAAATGCCGGCAAACATGGCCTCAAACGCGCCCTGCACGCCGGTTTTGACCGACCAGTTATCATTAAAAAGCTGCTTTTTCATACAGTTCCTCCGTTTTAGAAAGTGTGCTGACTTACTTTCATTATAGCACGGAACAAAAACGGTGCGCAGGCGGAAAAAGCGCCAAAGATGCGCATTTTGCTTTGTGCAGAATTTACACGAACAAAAGTGGGCACCCTTTCCCCCATTGCTGCTTATACTGGGGTTAGACGAAAAGGAGGGACTTTATGGACAGAGACGATATGCAGAACATAACGGGTGTGATCGAAAACCCGCCGGAGGGCGGCGCGGGGCGCGATCCTTTGCAGGATCTCTCACCCGAGGCACGCACGTTTGAGGTGTTTCAACAGCTAAACTCCAAAACGGGCACGCTGCGCGTGCAGGCGTATGCGGGACAGCGGACATTCCCCGTCCCTGGCGCTTCGGTACTTGTGACGCACGACTTTGCGGACGGCACGCGGCGGTTTTCTGCCGGGGTGACGGACGAGAGCGGTGTTTTCGGCGACATTTTGCTGCCCGCGCCGAATAACGCGTTGGCGCAGTCGCCGACGGGCGAGATGCCGTATGCGCTTTATGACATACGCGTGAGTCACCCGGGATACCGCACGGAAATTTACCGCGCGGTGCCTGTTTTCCCCGGTGTGACGTCGATACAGCCGGTGCAGTTTTTGGCGGTCGGTGAGGGGTGATGATATGCCGAGCAATATAGACACGCCCGTTGTGCCGGAATACATCACGGTGCACCTTGGGCTGCCGGACCAACCGGCCGAGAATGTGCGCGTACCGTTTGCGGCGTACATTAAAAACGTTGCTTCGAGCGAGATCTACCCGAACTGGCCGGAAAGCGCGATACATGCGAATATTCTGGCGCAGATTTCTTACGCAATGAACCGCATTTACACGGAGTATTACCGCAGCCGCGGGTATGACTTTGACATCACCTCGACAACGCAGTACGATCAGAAGTTTATTTTGAACCGCGATATTTTTGAAAACATCTCGCAGATCGTCGATAATATTTTCAACGATTACGTCGTAAAGCAAGGTACGGTGCAGCCGTATTTTACGCAGTACTGCAACGGCACGACCTCGACATGCCCGGGGCTTTCGCAGTGGGGCACGGTGGGATTAGCGCGGCAGGGGCTTGTGCCGTATGAGATTTTACAGCATTTCTACGGCGATGACATCAACATTGTGTTCAACGCACCTGTTGGGAACAATGAGGAATCATACCCCGGTGTGGCGTTAAGACTCGGGAGCATCGCCGAAAGTGTGCGCGTGCTGCAAAGGGAGCTGAACCGCATCGGCGACAATTACCCGGCGATTCCGCGCATTCCGCAGATCAGCGTTTATTACGACCTGCCGACCGAAAATGCGGTGCGAGCGTTCCAGAAAATTTTCAATTTAACGCCCGACGGTGTGGTTGGTAAGGCGACATGGTACAAAATCAAGCTCATATACAGCGGCATCAAGCAATTAAACGAGCTGATGAGCGAGGGCATCACGCCCGAGGAGGCCGAGCGATTCTACCCGCCGGAGCTGAAAGAGGGCGACAGCGGCACGGCGGTGGAACAGATGCAGAACTTACTGACGATCATTGCGTATTTTGACGATTCCATTCCCCTGCCCGCGATGAACGGCGTATTTGACGCACGGACGAAAAATTCGCTCACGGCCTTCCAAACGCAGTACGGACTGGAGCCGACGGGCGTACTCAACCGGCAAAGCGCGAATATGCTGCTTTCCGTTTACCGCGACACGCGGGCGATGGCGACGGAAAACGGGAAATCCGTAAGTCGTCTTATCTACCCCGGGCGGGCAATCCTCAGGGGACGCACAGGCGCGGATGTGGAAGATTTGCAATCGCTCATCAACCGCGCAGCGGCACAAAACGCATTTATCCCGCAGGTCGCGGAAGACGGGATCTTCGGCGAGGCAACGGAGAATGCCGTGAAGGCCGTGCAGGCGCACGAGGGGTTAGACGTGAACGGCATCGTAGGGCCGCTGACGTGGCAGGCTTTGCTGCGGCTTAGCGGGCTTTCTCCGTAGTGACAATGCGCGCTTTCTGTGGTACAATCAAGCCATGGAAAGCGAGGTGCGCGGTGTGAAAGACATTTTGGCGATCAAAATCAAAGAGCACAACGGTGAAGAGGTGCTGGAGGACATTACCCCGGCGTTTCCGTGTGCGAGCGGACGGGCGCTGCTCGATCGCTACCGCGTATTCTGGCACTGGCACAAGGCGGTGGAGTTCTTTTACATGGAGAGCGGCACGCTGGAATATGAGACGCCGCAGGGGAAAATGATCTTTCCTGCGGGCTCCGGCGGGATCATCAACAGCGGTGTGCTGCACAAGACGTGCCCGCTTTCAGACGGGGTGCCGACGACGCAGCTTCTGCACATTGCGGACCCGGCGTTTTTGTTCGGCGACACGCAAAGCTGCATTTATGCGGCGTATTTTGCGCCGGTGCTTTCGGCGGCAAACTTAGAAGTGCTGGCGCTTTACCCCGACGACCCCGCGCAAAAGCGCATTTTGGAACAGCTGAAAGCGAGCTTTGCTTACACGGAGCACACGCCGAAAAACGCCGTGAAGCTCAGGGCGGCGCTGACGGAAATTTGGGCGGAGACGGCAGAATTGTTTGAGCCCGAGCAGGACGCAAAGCCGGGCACGAATGAGAAAACAAAGCAGATGATGCGGTTTGTGCACGAGCATTTCAGCGAAGACATCCACGCCGGGGACGTTGCGGCGGCGGGCTTTGTGAGCGAGCGCGAATGCTACCGCGCGTTTAAAGCGCTTTTGCACACGACGCCGGGCGGGTATATTCGAAACTACCGGCTGCGCACGGCATGCAGAATGCTGACGGAAAGCGACGAGACCGTGACGCAGATCAGCCAAAGGTGCGGCTTTAACAGCAGCAGCTTTTTCGGCAAGGCGTTTCTTTCTGCCTTTGGCATGACGCCGACCGACTACCGGCACATTTGGCAGAAAAGTACCAAGTTATGACAGCTATGCGATAGAGAAAAAGACCTCCGTTTGTTAGACTGGAAGCAGAAAAACGAACGGAGGTCTTTGTATGGAAAACCGAGATTTGACGGTTGGCGAGCCGGGAAAGGTGATACGCAGCTATTGCCTGCCGCTTTTTGGCAGCATGTTTTTTCAGCAGCTTTACACCTTGGCGGACAGCTTTGTGGCGGGGCGGTTCATCGGCGAAAACGCGCTGGCTTCGATTGGCAACGGGTATGAGATCACGCTGCTGTTTATTGCATTTGCGACGGGCTGCAGCACGGGGTGCTCTGTAAACGCGGCGCGGCACTTTGGCGCGAAGGACTACAAAAAAGTGCGCACGGCCATTACGACAGCGCTGCTTTCAACGGCGGTGATGTGCGCCTTGCTTACGGCGTTCGGCTTTTTGTGCTCGCCGTTTTTGCTGCACCTGATCCACACGCCGGAGGCGCTTTTGGCGGACTCCCTCACCTACCTGCGCATTTACACGGGCGGGCTGGGATTTATGTTCCTTTATAATGCTTCGACGGGTATTTTCTCGGCGCTTGGGGACTCGAAAACGCCGTTCTGCTTTTTGGCGGTCTCCTCTACGGCGAATATTTTCCTGGATATTCTGTTTGTGGCGCAGTTTAACATGGGTGTTGCGGGCGTGGGCTGGGCGACGTTTTTGTGCCAGGGCGCGGCGTGCGTGCCGGCGGCACTGGTGGTGCTGAAAAAGTTCCGAAAGCTCCCGACGGAAAAAGCGCCCCTTGTGACGAAGGAATCGCTGAAGGACTTTGTGTTTGTGGCGATACCGGCGACGCTGCAGCAGGGCGTGATCGTGACGGGCAACATGATCATTCAGAGCGTTGTGAATCTGTACGGCGCGGCGGTAACGGCGGGATATTCTGTGGCCGTGAAGCTCATCAATTTGACGACGGGCTGCTTTGGCACCATCGGCAACGGGTTTACAAATTACACCTCGCAGAACCTCGGCGCGGAGAAGCCGGAGCGCGTCAGGGCGGGCTTTTGGGCCTCGACGAGGATCGTGTGGTGCATTGCGCTTGCCTCTTGCCTTTTGTGCGAGTTTTTCCCGACGACGCTTGTGAAACTGTTTGTAAGCAACCCGACGGACGTGGTTTTGCAGACGGCGGTGGACTTTTTGCGGATCGCCGCGCCGTTTTACTTTGCGCCGGCCATTAAGATCATCTGCGACGGCTTTTTCTGCGGTGCAAAGCAGATGTGGATGGTGGTGTTCAGCCTTGGGATGGACTTAGGTCTGCGCGCAGGCATTGCGGCGGCGTGCTCGGCGATTTTCAAGGCGGCGTTCAGCGTGTGGTTTGCGTGGCCGGTCGGCTGGGTCATCGCAGCGGTCGTGACACTGTGGATCTACCATGAGAGGATCTCTAAAATGGCAGGCAGCAAGAAGATGACGGCAAGCGTGGGGTGAAAGTTTTTCGAGATAAAAAAGCACGCAGAATATTTAAACCTGCGTGCTTTTGTTTTGCTTTAAAAGTTACTCTTTGAAAGAGTTTTTCATATTATCACAGCCTGATTCGTCCGCTTCAGAAGTATCTGACTGACCACGGCGTGCGCTTCGTTTCCGGCGCGACGGTCACGGATATGGATATCAAGATTGAGAGCAAGGATAAGATCGAGGTCAGCGACCTGCCGAAGATCAACCCCTTAAAGCTCCCGCAGACCATGCACGAAATTGTCGACGCCATTAACCAGATTCCGCCTGTGCCGGAGTATTATTCCGAGCGGAAAGAGAACCGGTAACGCCCACAGCAAAATGAAATACGCCCGGTCGTCAAACCGTTTCCGGGCATAAAAAGACCGCCGTGATCCAATCAAAGATTACGGCGGTCTTTTGGTCGAGGTGACAGGATTCGAACCTGCGGCATCTTGGTCCCAAACCAAGCGCGCTACCATCTGCGCTACACCTCGGTATTCGGTTTTAAAAGCGGGCATGTCCCGTAAAAATTATTATACCCCAGAGGGGGAGAAAATGTCAAGTGGGGCGGCCGGAAATCGGTATTGACATTTTTTGCGGCGTATGTTATGGTAAAAGCGCAGGCACGCAATTCGACCATTCGCGCGTGTCTGCCGGGTCAACCGAAAATAATGACGGATGCAAAATCTTCCGCATGAATGGCAAAGCTGCCGAACCGCGTGTTCGGGGGCTCTTGCTGCTTATGCCGGAAGATTTTTTATTTTCCGGCGGGCAGACGAAAAATAAGGAGTGTCCAAAATGAACGAAGAAAAATTAAAGCTGTTTTTAGAGGTCGCGCGCACGCTGAACCGCCGCGGGGAAACGCCGCTTTTGTACGGCTCGCTCGGGCTGTGGCACCGCACGGGTGAAGTGATTTTCGCCGATGACATCGACGTCCTGCTGCCGGAAACGTGGCTCACAAAGCGGTGGAGCGCGTTTCAAGCCCTGATGCAGGCCGAGGGCTGGCGCTTGATTGACGCGCACGAGCACACATTTGAACAGCACAGCACGCACTGCTCCTTTGCCGCGTTAGAAGAGCTCGAAACCTTCGCCGGGATCGCAATTTCCGAGATCGAAACGCGCGCAGAAGGCGGCGCAAAATACCGCCTGCTCTCCGTAAAGCAGTACCTTGCCGTTTACAAAACCTCCGCAAAAGACGGCTACCGCATTCACACCCGCGGCAAAAAAGACGCAGAGAAGATCGCGCTGCTGGAAAGATTGGTGTGAAAAAGCCGTTCCTTCTCCTCAAATATAGTTTTGAAAATGTCGTTTTATGTAAATTCGACCTTTTCAAAGCTATAATAACATTTTAAAAAGTGCGTGTCAACCTATTTTAACGTTTTTGAAACGCATGTGTGGGAATTCTTTTGTTCTATTCTATACGGGAAAGGAGTTGTCCGTATGGATATAGAATTTATTCGTGAACGCATCACGCAGCTGCGGCTGCAAAAGGGCGTTTCGGAGTACAAAATGAGCTACGATCTGGGGCACAGCCGCGGGTATATCAACAATATATCTTCCGGCAAAACGCTGCCCTCTATGACGGAATTTTTGGCGATCTGCGAGTATTTCGGCATTACGCCGATCGAGTTTTTCAACGCCGGGGCACTAAATCCGCGCGTGAACCGCGAGCTTTTGGACGCACTGGAGCAATTAAGCGAAGACGACCTCGCTTTAACGTTGATGAACGTAAAAAGATTATTGAAAAAGTAAAGCGCTACGGCTTCAGCGTCACCACGATCACCCCGCCGCGCCGCTCTGCGGTGCAGAAGCCGCTTTGTGCCAAGACCTCGTTTATCGGCACAAAGCCGTTTTGGGGCGGCATGGTGCACGGGATGCGGCGCGTTTTTCCGCCGAGCACAATGTGCAGCGTGTTTTCAAGCAGCTCGCACCCGCCGCCGAGCAAGGTCAGGAGCGGCAAAAGGCGCACGCTGCCGTTTTGCAAAACGGGTTCGTCAAACAGCATCGGGATGCCATTGATTTCAGCCTTAAACGGGTTATTTGCAAACAGCAAAACCGTCTCGTTTGGCAGGCGGCTTTCGAGGGCCTGCACGTTTTGAAACAGCGTGGGGCTCTGCGCGGTTTTGTCCCAGCGGTGCAGCTCGCAAAAGCGGGCGGAATCCTGCGGCGTAAACGTGTTCGGCGTCGTTTTGCGGTGCAGGCCGAACGTGAAATCCACCTGATGCCACACGCCGTTCGGCACCAATACGGCGTTCCACGCGTGCGGGCCCCAATCCGCGCCGGAGTAGCCCTCGCCGCAAACGTACCGTGTAAAAACGCCGAGGTGCGGCAGGATCACCATGGAAAGCGCGGCGATCGCCTGGCACACGCCTTGGCGCGTCTGCAAAAGCCCCACGGCGGCGTGGTCGCGTGCAGCGCCGGTCTTTTTGTAGACGAAAAAGCGGCTCAGCCAACCTTGATAGGCTGCGATCGTCTGAAAAAAGTCGGCGTTTTCCGGCAGCTCGCGCTTGATGCTCTCCGCAATGTCCGCCGCAACGCACCGCAGGTCGTTCACCTCTTTGCCGGTGCTCATGTACTGCACGGAAAGCGTCAGGCTCAGCGTCCGCTTCGCAAAGTCGTGCACATACTGCGTGTGCGTGTTTGTCATCTGCGCGCAGGGGAAGGATGTCAAATTCATGCAGCTTTTCACGGCCTTTTTGGCGCTTTCAATCGGTTCCGCGCCGAAAAGCGAGGCGGGGCAGTTCAGCGAAAAATCAGGCAGAAGCGCGTTTTGCGCCATCATCATGGCCATAAGAAAGCCGTCTGCGGATTTTGGGAAGAATTTCATGCGTTTTCCTCCGTTTTCAGCATGTCAAGGCGGTCTAAAAGGTCAAGCTTTGCGGTGATGTGCTTTTTCAGCGCGCGAGGCGATAACACAGGCCCTGTCAGCCAGACGCCTTTCAGCATCTCCTCACGGCTTTGCAGCGCCCAGCGGATGAACTCCGCCGTGTCGATCCCCATGGGCTCAAAATTCAGCGCGCCCGGGCCGAGAAACAGCACCTCGCCGCGCTTTGCAATCGTGGTATCGACGCGGGAGACGGCGAAAAGGCCGCCGTCTGTCGTATCGCCGAGAAAAAGCAGTTCAGAAAACAGCTTGCCGCTTTTTGTACTGCGGGTAAGAAGCTGCTCGCCGCCGTAAAGGTGCAGCAGGCCGCCCGCGCAGGCGACCGTTTCGCAGTGGCGAACGAGGATGCCGAGCATGGAATCCGGCAGGATATGAAGCGCTTTCGCGGCTTTATCGCCCGCGCCGTATTCCGATGCCGAAACGGTGAGATATGTGCGGTTTTCTCTTAAAAGGTCTGTGAAAATCTTGGTGTTTGGGGTCATAGTGTTCTCCTTATATCACGCGCACGCGCACTTTTGCGCCGTCCGGCAGGCCGCGCATCTGCCAGCCCATGTAAGAGCCTGCGCCGCGGTTATCCGTGCCCGCAACGTACATTACATGTGCACCTGTGCCACCCTCTTTAAAGCACGCGCATGGGTATTCGTCGCGGTCCCAAATGCGGCTCGCCTGAATCGGCAAGCGAGGCTTTTCTGCGCTCCGCTGCACCGGTGCGGTCCAGCGTCAGCACAGTCGGAAAGCCGATGTCCTGCGCCACGCGGATGTGCTCTGCGGTCTCGGGATACAGCGCGCTGTCCACAACGCACACGAAAACGGGCGCATCACCGTGCGCTGAACCCGTTATGCTGCCGAGGTCGGGCGAAAGCGCAATGCGGTTCAGCTTTTTTAGATATACGCCGCAGCGGTGCAAAGCTTCGTTTACGTGCGCTTCGGCCTGACGGCTTTCCTGCATCCACGCGGCGGAAAGCGCCCCGCCGGCCAAAACACAGCGCGCGTTCAGGGCTTCCAAAGCTTCTAATTTAGCGTGCAAACGGGTGGCCTCCGGGGTTTCTGCCGTGTCGCCGGTTTCTTCGTCTGTACAAGAAGCGGCTTCGGCGTTTTCCAGTTCGCGGCGGTACTGATCGGTCTCCAGCGCCACGCGCGCCAAAACAGAGCTTAACGCGAACGAAACGCGGGCGGTCACGTCGGCGCGGTCGCGGTCAAAGGCCGCAAGCGTGTCCATGGCGCTGTCCACCGCGCAGAGCAATACGTTTACGTCGCTCATGTTACAAAGCGCGCAGCTTTGCGGCCAAAACGGAAATGTACTGCACCGCGTCGTTTAAGGCGAGCAGCTGTGCGCGGGCCTCACCGGCGTACAGCTCCACACGCTCGTGCAAAAGGTCATACTGCGGGTCGCGCCAGTTTGTTTCCTGCGCCGCGCAGCTCACCGTAAGCGCGTTATAGAGCGCTTCCAGCTCTGCGCTGCGCGCCGCAAGCTCTATGCCAAATTTTTCAAGGGAATCAATGTCGTGTACCACAACGCTTGCATTTGCCATAACTATGCCTTCTTTCAAAAATAAATGTCGGTGTCGATGTGTGTGAGTTCATGCTCTGCGCCGAAGATGAACGCGTAAATGTCCCGTTCGGTCTCCTGCATACGGCGGCAGAGCTGCCAAAGCGGCAAAAGACAGTCTTTTTCGATTTCCGCGTATTTGCGGTCGTCCCAGTCGTCCTTTATGCGCTCAAGCTGCCGCAGGTAAGCCGTGAGCGCGTCCGTGTCCGTCATGCTTCACCCGCCGGGCGAATGGAGCGGCTGATGTACAGCGGGTACGGGAAGATCTTCGCGTTTTCACTGCCAATCTCCGGGCGGTTTGTGTTGCAGATGAGCGTGTACGGCGTGTAGTCGTTCAAAACGCGCGGGGTATAGGCTTCGCTTTCAAGGTTCAAAAGGTCAAGCGCGAATTTCACGCCGACCAGCGTCACAAAGCCGATGTCCGTAGAGGTGCCGGGCTCAAAATGGAGGCGTTCGCGGGCATCTGCTTCGCCAAAATAATCGCCGTGCGTGTCGCGCGCCGGGGCGTCCTTTAAAAGCGCGGAGAAGGTCTCGCCGTAAGTCTTCATGCAGCGGTTTGGGATGTGGTAGAACACCTCGCCCGCATGGGCGCGCGCCCAGCAGCCTACGGCAATAAACGGCACGCCGAGCGTGTTGGAGAGCGCATTTGCAAGCGCATTCGCGCTTCTGTCATCTGCCGTCGCAAAGACAATGCCGTTCTTGCCGAGATTTTCAAAGAGAGAAAGCGGCGCGTTTTCCAGCTTGCCGCGGAAAGCCGTCACTTCGGCTGCGGGGTCAATGTTCAGAATATCTTCGCGCAGAAGGTCAGCCTTAAAGCGGCCGAGGTCGCGCATACCGTGCGTGTGGCGGCAGATGTTGTGCGGCTTTAAAATGTCGTCGTCGATGAGCAGAAATCTGCCCACACCGGCGCGGGCCAGTTCCAAAGCGGCGCGTGCGCCCACAGAGCCGCAGCCGATGATGACGGCGAACTTTTTCAGCATCTCGGCAGATTCAAACAGGCCCGTGTTGCGGCTGAAAAGGTCGTGGATGAGCGTAAAGCTGTCCACCGTCAGCGTGCTTTTCGCTTCGTCGCAACGGTTGAAAAGCCAGCCGCCGTCCTTATAGGTGCCAAAGTAATCGTAGCCTGTCAGCACCACGTTTTCACTCAAAAGTGCCGTGTATGCAGTACCCGATACGATCAAACCGCGGGTGGTGTGGCCGGGATTTTTGAACGTATCGGCATAGGTCTCATCGGTAGCCAGAAGGTAGTAGTAGCCGGTGTCTGCGCTGCCCGCGCCGGTCACTTCACCCACATAATCATTGCCAGGCAAAGCCGTGTCGGAAAGTCCCAGCACGCCCACGTGCTCCTTTGCCGTATCCGTCTGCTCCTCGCGCAGGCTCTCGCCGAGCTGCACGGTGCCGTACGTGCGCGGGTCAAACGCGTTTAGCAAACGAAACGCCTCGTCAAAGTCGCCGGATTGTAAGTCAACGTTCTCTTTTTCCGTATTTTCCGGCAGACGCTCGAAAAGTGCGTTTAAAAGTGACACGGTTCTGTCGTGTTCGGATAGATCAGCCGGAATTTGTCTGATAAGCTCACGGCGTGTGATGATGATTTTTTCCACAGTTAAGCCTCCTCGGAGTCAAAAATTTCAGCTTGCAAGCGGTCTTTGTTCTTTAAAAGCGCCTCAGATGTTGTCAGCTCCAAAAAGCCGGTACCCGCAAAGTATTTGTCGCCGACCATGACCGGCACGGTGCAATATTCGCCGTTTTTACTGAGGTAATAGCATGTCAGGCGCGCAGTGGGGTCGAGATTGACAAGCATCGAAACCGCACCGTTTCCGATGACCTCGGCAAAGCTGTGATTTGTGCGGTCGTCGTCGCTTGAAAACGTGTCGAGCGAGCCGGGGTGGCGGTGCCAAAGCCCCAAAAGGCACAGCCCGTGCTGATATAAGCGCGAAAGCACCGGGTAAATGTGGTTGTGGTAGTTGTTGTCCATCTCGTGGTGGGCGCACGTGTGCAGCGTGTAAACGCCGGGGTCACTCGCTTCCGCCACATACCACACGCCGTTTTTCACGTTGCCGAAGAAAATGCCGCCCGTCTCCAGCGGGTCGCGGGAATAGACCTCGCTCAAAATGGACAGATACGCGCGGTTTGAAAGCACCACGCCGCGGCAAACCTCGGCGGATTTGGCGGATTCAAACGGGTGATCGGCGCGCTTTAACGCCTTGCGCTGCGCTTTTAAAAGCTTTTTGTGCTTCTTGTTTTTCTTGCCGGAAAGCACCGGCGGGGTCGAAAAGAGTTTCATGAAAAAGCCTCCGTTAAATCTTTCCATGCGCCTGAAAATCCTTCCATGCTTCCGGCTTGCGGATGGCAAGCTCAAACACCATCAGCCAGCGGTAAGCAAAGCGGAAGGAGGTCACGGCGCTCGTGGTGCAGGTGTCCTCTGCGTGCACGTCCGCCACGTCGCTGGAGCAAATGTAGCGCTCGCCGCGGTTGTCTGTCAGCGTGTGCGGAATCAGCTTCTTGCCGTCTGCGTCAAGCGGAATGTGCGGCAGCATGTTGACGATCTTCTGCAGCTCGCCGAGCGTCGGCGAGACGAGGTACGGCTTTACGGAGGAAGAATAGCGCACCTGCGGGTGGTCGGGGTCGTAGACGAGCTTGATGGTATATGTCATGGTGTTAAAGCCGCGGCCAAGGTTCGGGCGGGTCTTCACAAGCCAGTACATGCGGCCGTCCGGCATAAAATGCGGCTGCATGTTCGGGTCGTTAAATTCCTTGCGCATGGCGGCGACCTCCGCGTTATAAAGCGCCTTGTTTGTCTTGTACCACTGCTGCACGGGCGCGGAAACGACTGTCTTCGGGATGACGGCCTTCTTGCCGCTTTCGTCCTTTTCCGGCTTCTTTTCTTCGGGGATCACCTCGGGCTCCTTGTGCAGCTGCTCGATAAGGTCGCCCACGGTGTCCTTTTCGGGTGCGGAGACCACCGTGTGCGGAATAATCTCCTTTTTCGTCTTCACCGGCACTTTCGGCTCGCTGCCCGGCGCGGGCTTTGCGCGCTTTTTCGGGGCTGAGGCCGGGCTCAGCGTGCCGTCCGGGTTCATCTGCAAATCTTCGCCGCTTGTCAGCAGGTCATAAACGCGGTCAAGCTCGCTTTTGGCGGCGGAAACAACCGTCTTCGGAATGATGGATTTCTTGCCGTCGGTCTTCTCCGGCTTTTCGGGTTTTTCCTCTGAAATCGCCTCGGGCTCCTTGTGCAGCTGCTCGATGAGGTCGCCTACGGTGTCCTTTTCGGACGCAGAGACCACCGTCTTCGGGATGATGGCTTTCTTGCCGCTGTCCTTCACTTCCGGCTTCGGCTCTGCCGCGCCGGGGATCTCGCTTTCGCGGCGGATCTGGTTTACAAGGTCACCCACGGTGTCTTCGGGTGCGGAAAAATACATGTGCGGGATAAAAGTTCTCATAAAAAATGCTCCTTCAAGGTTCGTTTAGGTTTGCCGTTTTCGGCTTCCACCTGATCTACGAACCGTGAGGAGCGTTTTTTATACATTTCAAAATTAAATTTTCAAAAAATCAAAGCGTTTTCAAATACGCCGCCATGTCAAAGTCCTCCAATTTCGAGTCCTTTCGCAGATACAGCGGGTGGTGCGGGTGTCCTTTTTTAGAGGGCTTGCCCGCCTGATACCACTTCGCGCGGTACGCGTTGCCGATCGCGGTCATGTCCGCAAGGCAGGTCTTTAAGTAATCGCGCTTTTCGACGATCGTGCCCCACGCCGCCCAAATGCCGGGCTCTTCGCCGCTGCGCGAAAGCACCCAGCGAAACGCGTTCATGTTTTCTTCGTGCAAAGCCCGGTTGAATTCCTTATCCATGTGGTCGGGGTTCGTCGCGCGCTGTGCGTAGACGTTGAACATGATAAACGAGTCAAACCCGTTAAAAAGCGCAATGCGCTCTACGGATTTTAACGTGTTGTCTAGGTTATCCGGCTCCGCCGTAGAGGGATTGATGCCGATGGTAATGAGCGGCTTTTTGCCGGCCGTGCCGAGGATGTAACGGTATTCGGAGTAAAAATCCGGGATATAAAGCCACTTTTCGCGGTCGTAAACGGCGCTTTCTTCGCGGTGCTGCTGCGCCTCTTCAAATGTCAGAATTTCGGTGTGCTGCGTGTCGCTTTTTGGAATGTGCATGTCGGTCTCCTTTTGTCCAAAACTGTCGTCTTTTAAAAGATTATACCGCGTTTTACGCCGTCTGCAAAGCGGTTTTTTCGCTTTTCTTTTCGCGGTGCAGAAGGTAAAGCCCGCAAAGCAGAGAAAGCACCTCCGCCGCCGGCACGGCAAGCCACAAACCCGTAAGGCCAAAGGCTTTTGCAAGCACCACCGCGCACGGCACGACGAAGATCACGCCGCGCAAAAGGGATAAAACCGCCGCGTCCCGGCTGCGCTCTGCCGCCGCAAACCGTGCGGTTAAAAGCAAGTTCACGCCACTTATAAGGTAATTTAAAAAGTACAGCATCAGTCCCGGCACGGCAAGCGCCGTCAGCTCTGCGCTGCCCTTGCTGAACACCGCTGTCGCCTGCTGCGGGAAGAGCAAAGCGCCCACCGTAAACAGCGCGCCGAGCAAAATCGCCGTCACAACGCCGCGCCGCGTCTGCTTCGAAAGTGTTTTACGGTCATGCTCTGCAAACGCGATGCTGATGAGCGGCTGCACGCCCTGCGCCGCGCCGGTCAGCACCGCCGTCGCCACAAGCGCCACGTTTGCAATGATGCCGTAAGCCGCCACGCCCGTGCTGCCCGCAAGGGACAACAGCAAATAGTTGAACACCAAAATAACAACGGTGGAAGACAATTCCCCGATGAACGCGGAAAAACCCGCCGCAAAAATCCTCGGGATCTCCTCCAAAACGCGATGCTTTCCGATGTGATACCCGCGCTTTCGTGTCAGGCAGATCACCGCGCCAAAAATCGGCGCCATGCCGGTCGCAAGCACCGCGCCGAGCATACCGGCGTTTAAGACGCATACCAAATACCAGTCCATCACGATGTTCGCAAACGAGCCCGTCAGCATCGCCGCCATCGCGCGCCCGGGTGCATCGTCGTTGCGCGTAAACGCCGTTAAGATGTTATTCAAAATAAAGAACGGCGAAAATAAGCAGCACACCTTCAAATAGACTGTTGTTGGCTGCAAGACCGTGCCGGAAGCGCCAAGGAGCCTTGCGAGCTGCTCCGCACCAAACACACCGCACAGCACGTAAATTGTCGATAATACAGCGCCCATCAGCAAGCAGGCCGTAAATACGCTGTCGGCATTTTCGTCGCCGCGCGTGCGCCGCAGCGTGTACCGCACACCGCCGCCAATGCCGATGAGCAGCCCCGTGCCGTTGATGATGCCGTAGATCGGCAGCGCGAGGTTTAAAGACGCCAGCCCGTCCGCGCCGATGTAATTTGCAATGAAAAACGTGTCCGCCAAAATGTAGACGGAAAGCCCCAGCATGCCCAAAACGCTCTGGGAAACAAAACGAAGATATTTGCGCATAGTCCCTCCAAAACAAAACGTGCCCGCAGAAAACCTGCTGAGCACTTTAAAAAGCGCAGACCTACCGGTTTTCTGTGGGCACGTTCTTCCGCCTACCCGGTGGCAGACGGCGTGTTCCTGTTTGATTTCTAAGGTACTATACCACATTTTCGTTTGCATTGCAAGTTTTTCATTTCGTTTTCCACACGATTATGCTATACTGTGGATAAAAGGGGGCACGCAAAATGAAAACCGACCGCCTCATCGGCATTATTACGACCATTCAGCAAAAAGGCACGGTCACCGCGCCGTATCTCGCGGAAAAATTCGGCGTGTCGCGCCGCACGATAAAACGCGATATCGAAGACATCTGCAAAGCCGGCATCCCGCTCGTCACCAAACAGGGCGCGGGCGGCGGCATTTCCATCATGGAGGGCTTTGCTCTTGACACCGCCGTGCTCACGCGGCAGGAGCTTGCCGCTGTCCTTACCGGGCTGCGCTCGCTTGACAGCGTCTCCAAAGCGCCTGCGTCCGACTTGCTCGCCGCAAAGCTCGGCGCAGATACCGACACGCCGCAGGATATGGAGATCGACCTCGCGTCGTTCTACAAAAACGACTTGGCGGAGAAGATCGAGACGATCCGCCGCGCCATAAAAGAAAGCCGCCGCATCACGTTTCACTATTATTATGCCAAAGGGGAAGAAGATAAGCGCGTCGAGCCGTACCGCGTCGTGTTCCGTTGGGGCGACTGGTACGTCTTCGGCTTTTGCCCCGCGCGTGAGGATTTCCGTCTTTATAAGCTCCGCCGCCTGTGGAATTTGAACGTGACCGACGAGCTTTTCACCCCGCGCGAAGTCCCGCCCGAAAAAGCGCCGAACCGCGCCCGCACCGAAAGCATGACGGACGATTACGTCGTCATGGCCGTTTACGAGCCCGCTGTGAAATACCGCCTTGTAGAAGAATACGGTCCCGCGTCGTTCATCGTCCGGGAAGACGGCAAGCTCTACACCGAATGGGGCTTTTCCACCCCGGAAGACGCCCTGCGCTGGCTTTTAAGCTTCGGCGACGACGTGCAAGTGACAGCCCCGCCCGAAATGGTGAAAAAGATCAAGTCGACGATCAAAAAAATGAAAAAGCGCTATAAAACATGACACCCCGTTGTCATGTTCCGTGTGTTACGATCTGAATATCTTATTTTAGGAGGAACACACATGATCGATTCAAGATGCGGACTGCACTGCACGACCTGTACGTATAAAGAGCCCTGCGGGTGCGGCGGCTGCATAGAGACAAACGGGCAACCGTTCCACGGACCGTGCCCCGTGGCGCTGTGCTGTCAGGAAAAGGGCTTTTACCACTGCGGAGAATGTCCCGAGCTGCCCTGTGAACTGCTGTGGAGCTATACCTGCGACCCTGAACAGGGCGATACCCCGCATGGCGCACGCGTGGAGCAATGCCGTTTGTGGCGCGCGGAAACGAAAGGAAAACCGTAATGTACGATGAAAAAATACGCGCTCTGCGCATGGAGCGCCAGCATCTTCTCACCCCGGCAAGCGAGATCGAATACGACGCATTATATCGCGATCTCCAGCCCGGGCAGAATGTCTACTGGAACGGCTTCGGGCAGCCGCCCACGCTCTCGTTCCGCGCGGATTTCGATGACCTTGCCTACAACAAAAACCGTCAGCTCTGCCGCGCGCTCATCAAAGGACGGTTTGCAGGCGGCAACCTCGGCTGGATTTTGCCCGAAGACCTCGAGCTTTTCGCCGCGCTGTACCGCAAGCCGCTCAAAAACGCGACGATGACGCAGCAAATGCTCTTGGAGCGCATCGAAAGGTCCGGCCCGTACACCATCGGGCAGCTAAAAGAGGAAAGCGGCCTGCTCGTCAAAGAGATCACGCCCGCCCTGCATCGCCTGCAGGAAGCGTTTCTCCTCTACGAAGACCAGTACGATGGCGAGTGGGACCGCGGCTGGTACCGCTTCGGTGAGTTTTTCCCGGATTTTGACCCCGACCGCTATACGAAACCAGAAGCCCTCAAAATCGTCCTCTGCCGTTTTGCGCACCGCTTTGTGTGGTTCACGTCCGCCATGGCGAAGGCATTTTATAAGCTGCCCGAAAAAGAGATCAAACTCGCGATAGCCGAGCTCGTGTCCGAAAGCGTTTTGGTCGAATCAAACAGCGGCTATCTTTTAAAAGAAGACGCAAAAAAAATCAAGACCTACACCGCGCCCGATTTGCACAGCGTCTACGTGCTCCACCGCAACGACCCGCTCTACAAAGCGTTCGAGCCGGAGTTAAAATCACTCGCGAAATTCCTCACCGAGGGTTTGCCGTATGACTGCGACCCGCTGCAATATCTTCTCATCGACGGCGCATTTCACGGCGCAGTCGTCGGCCACTTCCGCAACGGCCCGTATGACCTGAACGACGTGCGCATAGATGACGAAAGTCTTCTCCCGCGCCGCGAAGAAATTCTCGCCGCCGTGCAGACCGCAAATTTCGGCGCACTGCCGCAAAGATTTATGGGAGAAAACGTGAAGTGAAATCTTTTCAAAGGCTCATTCTACTCGCCTTTTTAAGAAACCCCTTGATAGGGTTTCTTACGCAAAATCATCCACCGGATAATTTTGCTATTTTCCTGATCTTGCGAACGCAAAAGTGTTTCGTCGTCTGCGGACGACGACTCAAGGCGCTGCCTTGAGAATCCGTAAACTTTCTTGAAGAAAGTTTAATCAAAGACTTTTAACAATCTCGCTGCAAAAAGTTGAAAACACTTCGGTTTCATTCGTAGTGAAGCCGAGGTGATTTTATGCAAAACTTTACGCTTCGCCGCGCCGAATGGGAAGACCTGCCCACGCTTCAGCAAATCGCGCGTACAACGCTGCGCGAGGATATTTCAGAACAGCTTAGCCCGGAAAGGCTGCTCGAAGACAAAAAACTCGGGCTCGAGTACATCATGGCCGCAGAAAAAGACAACGAAGTCGTCGGCTTTTGCTGCCGCTACGCCTGCCGCGATGCCGATACCCCCTACTGCGCCGAAATTTTTGCGCTGTGCGTTCTACCCGAAGCGCAGCATAATGGCATCGGCCGCGCGTTTGTCGAAGACGCCCTCGCGATTTTGTACATCAGCGGCTTTAAGACCTGCAAGGTCTGGCTGCCCGATGAAAACCACCGCGCACGAGAATTCTTTGAAACCGCCGGCTTCACGCGCGACGGCACCGCCCGCGTCATCCAGTGCGGCGAAGCCCCTATCCTCTTCCACCGTTACGAGCGCCCCCTCACGCGCCCGGACAAAAAATATTACCGATAACTTTCCGGTTGACGGCAGGTTTTCAACGGGAGTAAAATAAAATGTGAAAAACTTTGTTTTTGAACCGAGGTGCTCTTATGTCCGATTTTCTCATTCGTCCGGCAAATCAAGACGATGTGCCCGGCATCGCGTTCGTCCACTACACGTCGTGGATCGAAACGTACACGGGACTGATCGACGACGCGTATTTAAAAACGCTTTCCGTAGAGCGCCAGCTTAAACGCGCAGGCAATGAGCTCGAAACCGTGACGGTCGCGGAAATGAACGGAGAAGTGGTCGGCTTCTGCCGCCGCGGCGCGTGCAGGGACGAAGACGCATCGAACTGCGGCGAGATCATGGCGATCTACATTCTCAAAAAAGCACAGGGCATGGGCATCGGCCGCGCGCTGACAGAAGAAGCACTTTCCGCTCTTTCTGCGTCCGGCTATACGCAGTGTAAGCTCTGGGCGCTTGCAAATAACGAGCGCGCCGCCGGGTTTTATAAGAAAATGGGCTTCATGCCGGATGGCGGCGAAATCTTTTTGCAGCTCGGTTCACCGGCGAAATGTCTCCGCTTTACGCGCTCTCTCCCGTAACAGAAAAACAGAAACCGTGTAAAAAGCGCAGCCGTGTATTGCACACACCGGCTGCGCTTTTTACACAGATTTTATCTTCCCGCAGAGTTTCCACAAACTCGCCGAAACCCGCCCCGTAAAAACAGGCAAAATGCCACTGTACAATATACCGCTTTGGGTGTATACTACCCATGTATGCCCATGGCGATACAAAGGGGAAACGTGTCGCTCACGGGCGGAATATCACGCGTTTAGGAAGTTTTCGGTTTGGGATATACCGAAAACGGTTCGAGAAAGGAAACAACAAAATGAGGATCATTATTGCCGGTGACGGAAAAGTGGGTCTTGCGCTTACGCGTCTGCTCTCACAGGAGGGTCACGACCTTGTGGCCATCGATTCCAACCGGGCGGTTTTGGAACGGGATATGCAGCAGTTCGACGTCATGACCGTGGTGGGCAACTGCGCCACCATGGCCACGCTGAACGAAGCGAAGGTGCAGCAGGCCGAAGTGCTCATCGCCGCCACAAGCGCCGATGAGATCAACCTGCTGTGCTGTCTTACAGCAAGAAAAATGAACCCGACGCTGCACACCATCGCGCGCGTGCGCAGCCCTGAATACAGAGAACAGCTCTACATGATGCGCGGCGAGTTCGGACTTTCGCTCATCATCAACCCGGAGCGCGAGGCGGCAAAGGAGATCTTCCGTCTTCTGCAATTACCGGGCTTCTTAAAGCGCGAAACGTTTGCAAAGGGCCGTGTAGAGATCGTTGAGCTGCGCATTTTGGAGCGCAGCCCGCTCGAAAACGTCATTTTAAATCACCTGCCGCACGTGCTGGGCTGCAAGGTGCTCGTCTGCGCTGTCATCCGTGACGGCCACGCGCTCATCCCGTCCGGCGATACCATGCTGCGCCGCGGCGACCACATTTACGTCACCGCGCCGGTCACAGTGCTTTCCTACCTCATGAAGCGCCTCGGCATCACGCAGAAAAAGATCCGCCACGCACTGCTCATCGGCGGCGGCCGCGTCAGCTATTACCTCGCACAAATGCTCATCGGCGCGGACGTCCACGTCAAGATCATCGAAAACAACCCCCAGCGCAGCGAGCAGCTTGCACAGATGCTGCCGGAAGCAGCGGTCATCTGTGCAGACGGCGCAAACCAGGAGATTCTGGAGGCCGAGGGCCTCAACGAAACGGACGCCCTCGTCACGCTCACCGGTATCGATGAGCAGAACATCATCACGTCCATGGTCGGCAACGCAAAGGGCGTGCCGCACATCGTCACAAAGGTGAACCGCATCATGACGACCGGCATGGTGGAAACGCTCCCCATCGGCAGTGTCGTCAGCCCGAAGGAGCTGTGCAGCGCGAACATCGTGCAGTACGTGCGCGCCATGCAGCACCAGACAGGCGCCGCCGTCACGCTGCACCGCATTGCAGATGGTCGTGCCGAAGCGCTGGAGTTCATCGTCAACAAACAGTCAAAGTATATCGGCGAGCCACTGAAAAATCTGCGCCTGCGTTTAAAGAAAAACATCCTGATCTCCTGCATCACGCACCACGGCAACACGGTCATCCCGGACGGCGAATCGTACTACCAGCTTGGCGATACCGTCATCGTCGTCACCACGCGCGAGCAGCCGGTTTTACAGTTCAACGACATTTTTGTGTAAAGGAGCGGCTGCACGATGAATGTTAAAAGTATCAGCCGCACCGTCGGCTTGATTTTGCTCATCACGGGCGCGTTCCAAATTTTCCCGCTGCTCATCGCCGTCATCGACCATGAGCCGCGAAATATTTTGGCCTACGTCCAGTCCCTGTGCCTTGTTCTGCTCGTCAGCGGCGCGTTTTTGCTGTTCAGCCGCGGCGGCAACCGCATGTTCTCCGCGCAGGAGGGCTTTGCCGCAACGGGCCTTTCGTGGATCTTCATGTCCGCGTTCGGCGCATTGCCGTTCTTTTTTAGCGGTCAGATCCCGAGCTATGTCGATGCGTTTTTCGAGACGGTCTCCGGCTTCACAACAACCGGCGCGTCTATTTTAACGGATGTCGAAGCGCTCTCGCGCTGCAATCTCTTCTGGCGCAGCTTCAGCCATTGGCTGGGCGGCATGGGCGTGCTCGTGTTCCTCCTTGCGGTCGTGCCCGGCGCACGCAAAAACGGCGGCACCGGCATCTATCTTATGCGCGCAGAAAGCCCCGGCCCGAGCGTCGATAAATTAACGCCGCACCTGCGCCAGACGGCGCTCATCCTCTACGGCATTTACGTGCTGCTCACCGTGCTGTGCACCGTGTGCCTTTTGATCGGCGGCATGCCCGTGTTCGACAGCTTCTGCATCGCGTTCGGCACGGCCGGCACCGGCGGCTTCGCCATTAAAAACAGCAGCATGGGCGGATACAGCTACTTCCTGCAAACCGTCGTCACCATTTTCATGTTCCTCTTCGGCGTAAACTTCAGCCTTTACTACATGCTTCTGCTGCGCAAGTTCAAGGCCGTGTTCAAAAACGAGGAGCTCCGCCTGTATTTCGGCATTGCCGCAGGCTCCATCGTCCTCATCGCCATCAACATCAGCCGCATGTATAACACGGTCTACGAGGCTGTGCACCACGCGGCGTTTCAGGTCGTCAGCATCATGACGACGACCGGCTACGGCACGGTCGATTTCGAGCAGTGGCCGGCTTTTTCCAAGTCCATTCTGCTTGCGCTCATGTTTATCGGCGCCAGCGCTGGCAGCACGGGCGGCGGCCTCAAGGTCTCCCGCGTGCTGCTCCTCATGAAGAGCATCCGCCGCACCATCCGCAAGGCGCTCCACCCGCGCCGCGTGCAGCCCGTTTACATGGACGGCCGCGCCGTCAGCGAGGAGGTCTGCGACAACGTCAACGCCTACCTCGCCATTTACTGCGTCATCCTCGTGCTCAGCTTCGTCATCATCTCTGCGGACGGCTTCTCCATCGGCACCAATTTCTCCGCCGTCGCCTCCTGCTTCAATAACACCGGCCCGGGCTTCGAGCTCGTCGGCGCAACGGAAAATTACAGCATTTACAGTGATCTCTCGAAGATCGTCCTCTCGCTCGACATGCTCCTCGGCAGACTCGAGATCTTCCCGCTCCTGCTTCTCTTCAGCCCCGATACCTGGAGCCGCAGAAGATAACTTTTGCAATAAATTTGCATGGAGAAATTGCATCAAACGCGAAAATGCGTTATAATCAAATCAGCTTATAAAGATCTGCTTTTAAAGCAGATCACAGACCGTCGAGAAACCCCAGTTTTGTGTCAGGCAAAACTGGGGTTTTGAATCGATTTTGGACAAAAATAGAGAAAA
>CAKUBN010000009.1 GCA_934643185.1 uncultured Eubacteriales bacterium | reverse complement strand
CTTCAACCAAAACTGGGGCTAAGATGAAACCAATTTTCTACCGCTGGGTGTCCAACTTGAACTTGCAATTTGCGAAAATTTCAAAATATTTTTTCAGCCGAAAAACCCCGTAAATAAAGGGTTTTCGGCTGTTTCTTGTTTTCGGATGAAAAATTCTTTTCGAAATAGGGGGTGTACATACCCCGACCCCATTCGGAACTAGTGAGGGGGTAAAACCCTGATAACACACCAATTTCAAGCGGAAAAGAAAAAATTATTTGTCCATCTTCTCAAAAAAGTCAGCAATTAAAAGTGGGGACATCAAAAAGTTTTTTGCTAAAACTCCGAAAAAGTTCCCAATTGGTAAGTGGGGGAAATAAGCAATAGCGATTTATATTCACCCCGTACCCCGCTGACTACTCCTTGAGGGGCTCTATTGAACTTTGACAATTGAATACCCGTTACCGAATGGTGATACTACGCCACGACCTCGTCGAAGCAAATTTCGCTATATCGCTTCCGTGCAAGCACGAAAGCTTTAACGCTACATTGCTTCTCCTCTTCCCAAAAAGTCATACGACTTTTCGGGAGTCCTATGATGAGCGAGCGAGCAAACGCCGCTGAAAACACAGGGGCAGGAACTACATTCGGAAGAACGGCAGGAGACGGTATAAGACTGCCTCTCCTTATACCGAGCTCTTTACATAGCCACGCAAACCGTGTGGCTAAAATTTCTCAGAAGGAGGTAAAAGATATGAGAAAAACAGAGTTAAGAGAACTCTACAAGATGATGTTTCCGGACTATCCGGACATCGTAACCGTTGCTCAGCTTCAGAAGATGCTGGGCATCAGCAGACACTTGGCATACGACCTTATCAACGACGGATATATCTCCGGCATCAAAATCGGAAATGCCTTTAAGATTCCGAAGGTCAATGTCATCAACTACGTTATGGAGGAAGGAGGTGAGAAAAATGCAGGTTGAAAAATTAAGAACCGTTGATGCGGACACCTTGTTATCCACGCCGCTTCGCAAGACTTTGTTCGTTGTAGAAGGCTTGATACCGCAAGGACTGAGTGTGTTATCGGGCGCAAGCAAGATCGGAAAAAGCTGGCTGATGCTGTGGCTCGGTATGCAAGTGGCACGTGGAAATCCCGTGTGGGAATTTGAAACCCACAAGTGCGACGTGCTGTATCTCTGCTTAGAGGACACCCACGTTCGCATTCAAAACCGCTTGTACCAGCTCACGGATGAAGCCCCTGCCGAGCTCCGAATTGCCACTACAAGTTATCAGATCGGGAACGGCTTGGAGCAGCAGATCGAGCAGTATTTAACCGACTTTCCGAACACGAAGCTTGTGATCATCGACACCTTTCAAAAGGTGCGTGACTCACGAAATACACTTGGCAAAAGCGGAATGTATGCGGGAGATTACGACGATATCACGGCGCTGAAAACCATTTCGGACAGATTCGGGATAGCGGTAGTTGTAGTTCATCACGTTCGAAAAATGAAGGATGCCAACGATCCGTTTAACGAGGTTACAGGCTCAACAGGCATCACGGGAGCCGCCGACACGAGCTTTATTTTGAAACGCAGTCGTTCCAGTGAAATGGGAACGCTTCTTGCAACGGGGCGTGATATTGAGTATCAGGAACTTATCCTGAAATTCGATCACGGTACTCATTTATGGGAGCTTGTGGAGCGAAAGAACGCCGAAGATCTTCACCGAGAAGAGATTCCCGACTTTCTTTTTCGGCTCGTTTCATTCATAGCTTTGCGCAGAGTTTGGCAAGGCACAGCAAGTCAGCTACTTACCGAAATGGACGAAACCGAAGTCACGGCGAACGTGGTAACAAAACTTCTTGCGAGGTTTTCGGCAGAGGTTTTGATGCCGCAGGGCGTTGAATACCGAACAAAACGCACAGGAACAAGCCGCCTGATTCGGCTTGAAATGAATGACGGCGGTGACGGAAATGACGGCGATATCTCTATATAAAAAACACCGTCACAACCGTCATTATCGTCACAAACAAAAGAAAGGATTTGATTTTTATGAGAAGCAAAACACAAGGAATTAACGTAAGAGTAACACCCGCCGAGAAAGAAAAGCTCAGTGAAAGCGCTTTTTACTGCGGACTTTCGCTATCGGAATACCTCAGAAGATTGGGGCTTGGAAAGAACGTAAAAGCCGCAACCGATGAGAAAATCTACAAGACTTTTCGACTGGTAAGACAGCTTAAAAAGGATCTTGAGTCCCTTGAAAAAAGCGAAATCCTCTATCGGCTAAGTGTGATAGAGGACCTACTAAAGTAAGAAAAATGAAGCAGAGGTTTTAGGCTGCGCTATCGTAGCGAGCAGACTGTTTGTACTCCCAAACAGTAAAACTCGTTAGGAAGTCTCCTAAAACCTCTCTCGGAAAGGAACGATTATGAACAAAAGAATTAAAAAACAGTTTTGGCTCTCACCCCAAGAGGTTGCAGAGCTTAAACGCAAAGCCGAGCTTGCAGGAATATCGGAAACAGCGGTGATTCGATTGCTGATCCGTGGCTATGAGCCGAGAGAAAAACCGGACGGCAATTTCTATGAAGCGATGCGAAAACTGTCTGCCATCGGCAACAACATCAATCAGCTTGCGGTGAAAGCACACGCACTCGGATTTGTTGATGCACCGATGCTAAAAACCGAAGCTTTGCGCTGGCATCAGTTTCAAGCTGATGTGGAAGCCACCTTCCTGCGACCACAGCAAAGCAATCTCAAATGGAAATAAGAAAGGAACGAAAAACTATGACAAAACGAAAATCGGATTTTACTTTACCGTCTTATGACGATATTTTTACTACACAAGAAATGCGGGACGATGCAAAGCTTGAGAAAGTGCAAAACATACCTCTTGCCGAGCTTCATCCCTTCAAAGACCATCCGTTCAAAATCTTAAACAACGAGGAAATGGAGCGAATGATTGAAAGCATCCGCAAGGTAGGCGCAATCACTCCGGCGCTTGCCAGACCGATGCCTGATGGCGGCTACGAGCTGATCTCAGGACACAGACGACTTGCGGCGTGTCAGGTGTTGGGTTTGGAAACAATGCCCGTCATCGTCCGTGAGATGTCTGACGACGAAGCGGTAATTGCAATGGTAGATGCCAATCTACAAAGAGAAACCATCCTGCCAAGTGAAAAAGCCTTCGCTTACAAGATGAAGCGAGACGCATTAAATCACCAAGGTGTAGCTTCTCCCCAAGTTGGGGAGAAGTTGCTGACAGTAGAAAAGATAGGTGCTGAAAGCGGTGACAGTAAAAATCAAGTGCTACGATATATTCGCTTGACCTACCTGATTCCCGAACTGCTCACGATGGTAGATGAAAACAAAATCGCTTTCAGTCCTGCTGTGGAGATCTCCTACTTGGAGCATTCGGAACAGCTTGTATTGTTAGATGCCATCAACCTCAACGACTGCACACCGTCTCACGCACAAAGCATACGGCTCAAGAAATTATCGCAAGAAGGTTTGCTCGACCGCAATGCGATTTATGAAATTATGTCGGAGGAAAAACCAAATCAGCAAGAGCAGATAAAGCTCAAGCGTGACGACCTTCGAAAATACTTTCCGCCCAATTACACCGACGAGCAAATCAAAAAAGATATTGTCAAAGGTTTGGAACTCTTGAAACGACAGCGAGATCGAAACCGAGACGCACGCTGATTCGAATCAAAGTGTTTGCGGCGTAACAATTCGCACAATGGAGAGAACTCCGAACCTGCGGTATAATAGTGCCGTCGGTTTGGAGTTCGTTCTGCGTGCTAATCTAAATTTTAGGAGGAAAATAAAATGGTAGCAGGACATCTGCAAATTAAAAAAGGTTATTATTACGCCGTACTCAGTTGGAATAGCGGCGAAAAAAGAAAAACGAAATGGGTTCCCCTCGGACTACCCGAAAAGGGAAACAAGCGCAAAGCTCAGGTGGAACTTTCAAAGATCCGAAGCGAGTTTATCGTTCCCGTCGAAGAAGGCGATCTAAGTGCCGATATGCTGTTCGCCGATTATCTGCTCGAATGGCTTGATATTGCAAAGGGACGTTTGGCAATCGCTACTTACAGTTCATACGTGGGACTTGTTAAAAGCTCTATTGAGCCGTACTTCCGTCAAAAGAAGCTGACTCTTCGGGAACTGGAAGCAAGGCACGTTCAAAGCTTCTATTCCGAAAAGCTCAAAGTCGTTAAACCGAACACCGTCATTCATTACCACGCAATTATCCACTCTGCACTTAAGTATGCCGTAAAAACAGATATGATCATTCAGAACGTGGCGGATAAAGTTGACCGACCAAAGAAAAATGATTTTCAGCCGGTATTCTTATCCGCAGAGGAAGCGCAGAAAATGTTCGAAGCACTCAAGGGTACAAAGTTAGAACTTCCCGTTTTGGTAGCAGCATTTTATGGACTGCGCCGTGGTGAGGTGTTAGGACTAAAATGGGATGCCATTGATTTTGAACGAGGAACGATTTCCATTAAGAGAACCGTAACCTCTATCAATCTGGACGGCAAGTATCAGGAAATTGAAAAGGAATCTGCAAAGACAAAGTCAAGTTTGAGAACACTTCCGCTGATCGGCAGTTTCAAAGAATATTTTATGCAGGTCAAGGAAGCGCAGGAGCTGAACAAAAAGGTCTGCGGCAATTGCTACAACTATCAATACGACGGCTACGTATTCGTAGATGAAATGGGCGAAAGAATGAAGGCTAACTATCTGACCACACGTTTCCCTGAAATCCTCGAAAAGAAAGGACTACGCCGTATGCGATTCCACGATCTTCGTCATAGCTGTGCATCACTACTACTCGCAAACGGTGTGCCTCTCAAGCATATTCAGGAATGGCTCGGTCACTCGGATTTTTCAACAACAGCAAATATTTATGCTCATTTGGATTACAGTGCAAAAATCACTTCGGCGCAGGCGATGGAAAGCGGTTTGCAATTACCCGAAGCAGGGGGATTCACAAGTAGATGGAGCAACGATACGACAAAGTAGGGTGTGCAAAAAAATGTTGTAGGCTCTGACCACTTGCTCTTAAAAAAGCAAAAAGAAAAAAGCCTGAAATCGGCTTGATTACAGGCTTTTTCGATGGCGGAGAGTTAGGGATTCGAACCCTAGGTACATTTCTGTACACGACATTTCGAGTGTCGCACCTTCGACCTCTCGGACAACTCTCCGTGTATTTTCTGAACTGTAGTTTTCTCATTCGAAAACGATTTGGAGAGAACTACAGGAGAGAACAGGAAAAAATATTCGATTTTAATGTTTTGAAACCCCGATGAATCAAGGGTTTTGTGCGGACGAAACCGCCTAAGCTACGGAGAATTTCGAGTCATGTCCGTTATGACCGCTTCGATACGTCTCCAGATTTGGTTAAAGCATGGAAAAACACGCTTTGCGCATACTATTTTATCGGTTTTGAGAGAAAAAGTCAAGCGTTTTTTTGGCAAAAAGGTTGACATATACGGGCCCGAGCGGTTACAATAACTGTGTATTATGATGTTTAGACCCTTATTTTCGCGCGGCCCTGCTGTGCGGATATGCTCCGGAAAGTGAGGATGCCGCTTTTGCGGCAAATGCTTATGGATATGAAAAAATGGATGCGCTGCGCCGCGGCGGTCGTTTTGAGCGTTTTGGTGGCGCTCAGCGCGACGGCGTGCTCGCAGCCGGCGAATATTGAATCGGGCGCCGTTTCGCAGGAATACCCGGTGACCGTGAACGAAGTGACCTTAAACGCAAAGCCCCAGAAGGTGGCGGTGCTCTCCGGCAGTTTGGCGGACGTGGTGCTGGCGATGGGGTATGAGACGAGCTTATCGCTTGCAAGCGACGACTGCACGCAGCCCGATTTACAGGTGCTGCCGAAGATCTCTGCGACGGACACGGAGGCGATCACCACGGCGGGTGTGGACCTTGTGCTGGCGGAGACGATGGACGACGGTGAAAAGCAGGCGCTTGAAAATGCGGGCATTACGGTGCTCCTTTTGACGCGCGCGAAAAACCGCGAGGACTTTGAGCGCTTATACGCGCAGGTGGGCACGGCTTTAAACGGCGGCTCTACGGGCTACAACGTGGGCGTGAAGGCGGCGCAGAAGATCTTCTCTTCGCTCGACGACCTTTCGCGCTTGGCACCGGAAAGCAACACCGTGGTGACGGCGTGCTATATTTCGGACGTGAACGGCTCTGCGGTGACGGGTGACGAGCTCGGCAGCGTGATGATGTCGTACATCGGCCTGACGAACATTTTTAAGGGCCTTACGGGCGGCACGTTCACATTTGACGATTTGAGACTGAGCGACCCGACGATGATCTTCTGTTCGGAAGAGGAGCGCGGGCAGATCTTGCAGGACACGCAGTACGCGAACCTTTCGGCAGTGAAAAACGGCCGCGTGTATGCCGTGGACCCGAACTACATGAACTGGCAGGGCAAGACGGTGTACAACGCGTGCATCGACATGATGGGTCTTGCGTATCCGGAGCTGACGGAGGAGAATTCCGCCGCGCTGGAGCTGGACGCCGGGCTTTCGGAAGCGGAAGCGACGGCGAGCCCCTCGCCCGCGCCGGAATACACGGCGATCGAATCCGGCACGGAGGGCGACGATGTGTTCGCGATGCAGCAGCGCCTTGCGGAGCTCGGCTACCTGACGGTGGAATACACCGGCATGTACGGCGAAGTGACGATGGAGGCTGTGAAGGCGTTCCAGGAAGCAAACGGCCTTACGGCGACCGGCGAAGCGGACGCGGAGACGCTGACGGTGCTGTATTCCGCAGAAGCGAAAGCGGCGGAGGGCGCAGAAGCCACGGCAACGTCGGAGCCGGAAACGGAAACGAGCATGGCAGAAGGCGCTGTGACGACGCACGAAAATGCGTAAAATTGAAGAGCATGGAAGGGCGGTCACAAGACCGCCCTTTTTGTATGTGAAAGCGGACAAATAAAGTTTCGCCCGCCTTTTCAAAGGCGGCGGATTCTCAAGGCAGAGCCTTGAGTCGCCATTCGCAAATGGCGAAATCTTTTGCCTAACAGAAAATCGGAAGGGTAAACTTGAACGCCCGGGGGACGTTCAAGTTGTAGGGGAACCTATTAAGGGTTCCCCTAAGGGCGGCGTGGCCGCCCTTTTTTATACACACAAGCATAAAAAATCGTCGCATTTTCAGGGGAAAACGCGGGTGCGGTGCTTTTTTGAAAGGCTCATGCAATTCGCCTTTCGGGGGACCCCTTGATAGGGTCCCCCGATTTTGAACGTCCACCGGACGTTCAAAATTCCCCTCCTGATCTATTGGTAGGCAAAAGAGTTTCGAGCTCTGCGGAGCTCGACCAAGGGCGCTGCCCTTGGATTCCGCAAGTTTTCTCGAAGAAAACTTGACTAAAGACTTTTAGCCAAGGTTGCCGTCAGCTTAGGTGGATTTTCTTATCTCTTTTTGGAAAAGCTTTCTTTATAGATTGACTTTTCTTCCGCGTTTTTTTATAATCAGAAGCAGATGCACTTTTGTGCGGTATTGTATTGAGTTTGGGGCGCAGGCCCCGGGGAGGAAACATGTTTTTCACAAGAGACAAGAGCTTTTACAAAACGCTCATCACGCTCGCGATACCGATCGCGCTGCAAAACGCCGTGACCTTTGCGGTCGGCCTTGCGGATAACGTGATGATCGGCACGCTCGGCGACAGTGCAATCTCCGGCGTGTATGTGGGCAGCCAGCTGCAGACGCTGCTGCAGATGTTCATCGGCGGCATTGAGGGCGCGATCCTCATTTTGGCCGCGCAGTATTGGGGCAAGCGCGACACGAAGAGCATTCGCCGCATTGCGGCCATCGGCGTGCGCTTTGCTTTGCTCATCGGTTTGGTAGTGACGGTAACGGCGTTTTTCCTGCCGTCACAGATCGTATCGCTGTTTACAAGCGACGCGTCGGTCATTGAAGCGGGTACGGTCTACGTGCGCGTGGTGAGCCTTTCGTACATTTTCTTCTGCATTTCGCAGGTGATGGTGGCGACGATGCGCGCGGTGGAGACGGCGAAGATCGGCCTGTACGTTTCATTTGTGACGCTCATCGTGAACGTTGTCTGCAACTATATTTTGATTTTTGGCAAGCTCGGCTTCCCGGCACTTGGCGTGACCGGCGCGGCGATCGCGACGCTGTTTTCGCGCGTTATTGAGGCGGTCGTCATGGTCGTTTACGTGCGCTGCATCGATAAGAAATTGAAGCTCCGCTTTGCCGACCTCTTAAAGCGCGGCGGCGAGCTGACGCGCGACTTTCTGCGCTACGGTTTGCCCATCATGGGCGGGCAGGTCGTGTGGTCTGTCAACATGCTGGGCCAGACGATGATCCTTGGCCGCTTCGACGCGGGCGTTATTGCGGCGGTGAGCATCGCGAACATGCTGCACAACATGATGTATATTGCGATGAACGGCCTTTCGAGTGCGGTGGGCATCATCACCGGCAAAACGGTCGGCTCCGGGCGCATGGACAAAATTCGCGAGTATTCCCGCACGACGCAGGTCATTTTCCTTGGCCTCGGCATCCTTTCCGGCATTGCGGTGCACTTCCTGCGCGACCCGTTCATCGGGCTGTACGGCGCGAGCGACGCGGCGGTTGCGTATGCACGTGAGTTCATCAACGTCATTTCCGTCACGATCATCGGCACGTGCTACCAGGCGGCGTGCCTGTTTGGCCTTGTGAAATCCGGCGGCGACATTTCGTTTGTATTTCGCAACGACACGATCTTTGTGTTCCTTGTGGTGCTGCCGTCCGCCATTCTTGCGTCCTACCTCGGCGCGCCGCCTTGGGTGGTGTTTGCGTGCCTGAAGTGCGACCAGATCTTAAAATGCTTCGTTGCCGTGGTGAAGATCAACCGGTATAACTGGATGAAGAACCTGACGCGCGAGACGAACGAAGCGTAAACCAACGACTTAAAGGGAATTTTCATGAAGCAATTTCGCGGAGCTTTGCTCCTGACGATCACCGCCCTCATTTGGGGCACGGCGTTTGTGGCGCAAAGCCTCGGCATGGACCATTTGGGCCCGTTTGCGTTTAACGGCGTGCGCAATTTCATTGCCGCGCTGGCGCTTTTGCCCGTGCTGCTGTTTATGCAGCGCAAGGCGCCGGAGAAAACACAGACGGATGAAGAGAAAAAGCAAAGCCGCAAGACCCTGTGGGTGGGCGGCGTCCTGTGCGGCACGGCGCTTGCCGTGGCCTCTAACCTGCAGCAGTTCGGCATAAGCTTTACGACGGTGGGCAAGGCCGGCTTTTTAACGGCGCTTTACATTGTGATCGTGCCGATCCTCGGCCTGTTCCTCAAAAAACGCGTACCGCCGACGGTTTGGGTAAGCGTTGTCATTGCGGCGGCGGGCACGTATCTCTTGAGCGTACAGGAGGGCTTTACCATCGCGCCGGGCGATCTGCTCGTCATTTTGTGCGCGCTGGGCTTTTCCGTACATATCCTCATCATCGACCATTTCTCGCCGAAGGTGAACGGCGTGGCGCTTTCGTGCGTGCAGTTTTTAGTCTGCGGCGTGCTTTGCACGGCAGCGGCGCTGTTTTCCGAGTCGTTTACGCTTTCAGATATTTTAAAAAGCGCGGGGCCGCTGCTTTACACAGGCCTGATGTCGAGCGGCGTGGGGTACACGCTCCAGATTTTGGGGCAGAAGGATACCCCGCCTGCGGTGGCGTCGCTCATCATGAGCCTTGAATCTGTATTTGCGGCGCTTTCCGGCTGGCTGATCCTCGGGCAAAGCATGAGCGGGCGCGAGCTTTTGGGCTGCATTTTGGTGTTTGCGGCAGTCATTTTGGCGCAAATCCCGCTTGAGGCGCCGAAAAAGAACAAGGCAGTATAAAGAATTTTCGGGCATTTCCGGGGACCGTTTCGCGGTTTTCTGCGGGAATGCCTTTACTTTTGCGATTTTTATGGTATAGTTGTAGATAGAAACTCTTTGGGTAAAAACGCGCACGGCATAAGGCCGGCGCTTTACTGTGTTGAAAGGATGAATATTCAAATGCGTATTATCAAAACGGAAACCTATGAAGAAATGAGCGCCATTGCAGCCGGCATCATCGGCGGTCAGGTGCTTTTGAAGCCGAACTGTGTGCTGGGCCTTGCAACGGGCTCCTCGCCGATCGGTACCTATAAGGACCTTGTAAAGAGCTATGAGGACGGCGTGCTGGATTTCTCCGAAGTGCGCACCGTGAACCTCGACGAATACTGCGGCCTGGACGGCACGAACCCGAACAGCTACCGTTACTTCATGAACGACAACCTGTTTGACCACGTGAATATCGACAAGGCGAACACGCATGTGCCGAACGGCCACGCGGATGACCTTGAGGAAGAGGCTGTGCGCTACGAGAGCTTCATTCAGTCCCTCGGCGGCATCGACCTGCAGCTGCTCGGCATCGGCCACAACGGCCACATCGGCTTTAACGAGCCGACCGATAACTTCCCGGCAACGGTACACACCGTGCAGCTGACGGAGAGCACCATCAACGCGAACTCCCGTCTGTTTGAGCGCCGCGAGGATGTGCCGACGCAGGCCATCACCATGGGCATCGGCACCATTATGAAGGCGAAGAAGATCCTGCTCATCGCGGGCCCGGATAAGGCGGAGATCGTCGAAAAGGCTTGCTTTGGCAAGGTCACGCCGGAGGTGCCGGCTTCCGTTTTGCAGCTGCACCCGGACGTTACGGTCATCCTCAGCGCAGGAAAGTAATTTTGTTTCGGCAAAATTGAAATTTGGTAGTTGACTTTAAGATTAACTTGTGCTACAATACATTTCAGAATAATCCGCAGGAAGCGGTAGCGGCCAAAAGGCTGTGCGGCAAAACGTCGCTTGAAAGTATTTTAAAGCCACTTTAAAAATTAGACCACGAAGGTCTTTTCGCTCGGCATGGGCGAAATGCTTCGTGGTCTTTTTGTATCTGGGAGGGTATTTCAATGAACCGTTCAAACAGCAAATTTTCCGTTAAAAACCTTGTGCTTGGCGCGCTTTTTCTGGCGCTTGCGTTAGTGCTGCCGTTTTTCATCGGGCAGATACCGCAGATCGGCGCGATGCTGTGCCCGATGCATTTGCCCATTTTGCTTGCGGGCTTTGTGTGCGGCGGCCCGGTAGGCGCGGTCGTGGGCTTTATCGCCCCGCTGCTGCGCATGGTGATGTTCGGCATGCCGCCGTTCTACACCGCTATTGCCATGGCGTTTGAGCTTTTGACATATGGCCTTGTAAGCGGCCTTATGTACCGCAAGGTGTTCAAAAAACAGACCGTCGGCGCGCTGTACGGCAGCCTTTTGACCGCCATGGTCGCGGGCAGAATCGTTTGGGGCATCGTGAAGGTGATCCTCAGCGGCATCGCGGCGGATGCAGGTGCGTTCACGTTTGCGGCGTTCATCTCCGGCGCGCTGTTAAACGCGATCCCGGGCATCGTGGTGCAGCTCATTCTGGTCCCGGCCGTTGTCGTCGCATTGCAGAAAGCAAAGCTGATCGAAGCACCGAGCACGGTGAAAGCGTAAACGCATAGGCAGCGTGAAAGCGGACGCAAAAGTCTTTAGTCAAGTTTTCTTCAGAAAACTTGTGGGGTCTCGGGGCAACGCCCCAAGTCGCTTTCCGCAGAAAGCGAAATCCTGTTGTGTTCGCAAAAACTAGGAGGGTAGGCAAAAAGTTTTCGTCGTCTGCGGACGACGACCAAGGGCTTTGCCCTTGGATTCCACGACCTTTCTCGAAGAAAGGTTGATCAAAGACTTTATTTGTTGCTACGCTGTATTTTGACTTGCGTTCAAAATTTCATCGTGCTATGATAATCCCAAAGAACCGCAAAGCGGGATGGGGGAAAGACTATGTTTACGGATGCGTTCGGCAAGACTTGGTACAAGGGCAACTTGCACACCCACACGACGAACTCGGACGGCGCGTATACGCCGGAGAAAACGATTGAATTATATAAATCAAAGGGCTATGATTTTCTCGCGCTGACCGACCACTGGTTTCACGGCGAGGGGCGGCAGGAGGAAGATTTTCTCCTCTTGAACGGCACGGAGTTTGACGTGGGCCGCACGGTGCAGGAGGGCATTTACCACATTGTCGGCATCGGCATGGAGAAAGCGCCCGCGCTTACGAAGCGTGCGCCGGAGCTTTCCGCGCAGAAGATCATCGATGAGATCCACAACGTGAACGGCATCGCTATTTTGGCGCACCCCGCGTGGTCGCTGGACCGCGCTTCAGAGGTCGTGAAGCTGCACGGCATTGACGGATGCGAAATTTACAACACGACTTCTGGCCTGCCGTGGAACTGCCGCCCGTATTCCGGCGTGTTTTTCGACGAAATGGCGCTTTTGGGGCACTACCTGCCGTGCATGGCGGCGGACGATGCGCACCACTACACGGGCGACGAGACGCGCTCCTATATCATGGTGCAGGCGGACACGCTGACGCGCGAGGGCGTTTTGGAGGCCATCCGCGCGAACCGCTTCTACGCGACGCAGGGGCCGAATTTCCGCGTGGAGATCGAAAACGGCACAGTCACGGTGCATACTTCGCCGGTGCAGGAGGTCGTGTTCTTCACCGATACCGTTTGGGCGGGCGACCGCGCGACGGTGGGCGAGCATATAACGGAAGCGACGTATCAGGTGAAGCCCACGGACACATTCGTGCGCGTGGAGCTGAAAGACAAAGACGGCAATTCTGGCTGGTCGGGTGTTTACCCAGTCAACAAAAAATAAAAGGAAAAGGTCTGCTCACCAAAACAGGGCAGACCTTTTTGCGTATGAAATTAAAGTGTGATCTGCATGCCGTCGTTCACGAATTTGACGGGCAGCGCGAGCGTTTCCGCAAGCTGCATGATGTTCGGGATATTCCACGGTGCGTAGTGGTTGACGAGCACCTGCTTTGTGGGGCAGGCGGCCAAAACGGGCGCGTAGTCGGTCGCCGGGAAGTGCGCGGCCTCGCACACGACAAATTCAGTCGGCTTTTCTTTGGCGATGGCCGGGAAATCGGCAGTGGGGTGCTTTAAGTCACCCGTGAACAGCACGGCCTTGCCCTCGGCCTCCACGAAAAACGCATGGGAATCCGGGCAATGCTGGGTGGGCACAGCGGTGACCTTCAAATAGCCGTCGTCGAACATGACGCCGTCCGTGACCGTTTTAAAGCGCAAATCGCGCATTTCGCAGTGATTCGCCCTGAGCCACGCACGGATGGCTTCAATGCCCTCCAAATTCGGCAGGTAAATTTCGGGGTCGGCATTTTTAAAATACCAGCTGATGAGGTCAATAAACGAGACGAGCCCGTTTGTGTGGTCGCCGTGCATATGCGTGATGAAGATGCCCTTGACGTCCTCCACCTCGATGCCGCGTGTGCGCAGGGCATCGATGGCGTTGACGCCCATATCGATGAAATAATATCGGCCGTTCGTTTCGATCAAGGTGCAGGAGCAGCGGCGATTCGCCTCCGGCACGCCGTGGCTTGCACCGAGAAAAGTGATCTGCATAGAGTTTAAATTCCTTTCTTTTCAATACTTTTAGTGCTTTCTGAGATTTTCAAGAATTTGCACTGCAAATTCTTTGGAAGACCCCTAATTGGGTCTCCCACACTTTAACAGTCCGCTGGACTGTTAAAGCTCCCATCCTGATTTTTAGGCAGGCAAAAGAGTTTCGAACTCTGCGGAGTTCGACCAAAGGCGTTGCCTTTGGATTTCACGACCGAACCATGGGTTCGGTTTGACCTTCATTTAAAAAAAAGGTCGATCAAAAACTTTTGCGGCGCTTTGCTGTGTTCAGTTTAGCACGTTTATGTATCGACTGCAATGTGCCGAATTCACAGATTTTCGCTTTCGTTTTTGTCTATCACAGCTTTAGGGTTTCCAGCAGACGGTTCGTTTCTCGCTCTACATGGTCGTAGTCGACGAACGGGCGGTAGATGGTTTCAATCGCGTCATGTGTGCGCTTGCAGAGCCTGAGCTCCTCCACGGCCTGCGCAGTCAAGGTCTCGGCCTCCTGCATGGCGAACGGGATGAAGTCCGAAAGCGGGCTCAAAAGGAACTCGTTTAATGTGCTGCGGGTATCGTCCGCGGCACACAGCATGGTGTCGCCGATGCGCACGCACTGCGGTGCTTCCGGCGTGAGCGGATGCAGGAAAATTTCAGTTTGCGTATTCTGCACGAGCTTCATGGCTTCATTTAAGAATACCGCGCCCAAAACGCCGGGCAGGTACACGGTGTTTTCGGCATCCTGTGCTTCCCGGAAATCCGCAACGCCGGCGGGCGTGGGGCTCGTTAAAAATAGTGTGCGCGGTGTGCCTTCCTTCGGCAGTGTGAAACCCTCTTTTAAAAATGTGCGGATCATGGTAAGGTCGGCAGACCTTGCGGCTTCGCTTACGGCAGCACGGCGCAGGCTGCCTGCGGCGGAAAGGCACGCGAACGCGTTTTTGTAGTGCGCGCGGTTTTCTTCTGCAAGGACAAAAAGCTCTTCGCGGCGGCGTTTGAAGACCTCTTTGTGCAAAAACCGTCCGAGATCCAGTGTTTCGCCGTCGATCCCCGGCATGGCGGGATCTATGGTGTGCGGCGCGGTGCCGTCCAGTAAGACGAGCCGCCGCTGCGGGATACGCACGGCGTCAAAGCTTTCGGGGTCGCTTGCGCAGCGAAATTCTTCGACGGTAAACCCGTTTGCCCGTGCGATGGCGGCGCATTTTTTCATCAATGTGCTTTTTCCTACCCCGGGGCCGCCCTTTAAAACGTAGGTGTAGTGCGGCTCGCTCCACGGCGGCACGATGCCCTCAAAATGCCCGATGAATCCGCGCCCGGTGTTGGCGCCCGGAAAATACCTTCTTTTGCCGTTTGACATAGGAAACCCTCCTCATTTCTCATCGGTGAGTTATATGCGAAAAGCCGTTAAAATAGTCGCCGCGGACAAGACAAAAAGTGGAAAACCCGTGCGGAAAATGGCTTTCCCACACAAGAAAAACCGCGCTATGTCACGAATTTTTTACAATCTCGCCGCGGTGATGCGTATTGAATTGCGCGCGCGCCTGTGGTATCATTAAAAATATATTTGGGTAATTTTGCGGATATGTAAGAGCTGCCGAAACAGGCGGCATTTATGCGGTACCGGTATACGATGCGGAAAGGGTACCGCAGAAAGGATGAATCAACATGATGAGAATCGGTTTGGACGTTGGTTCCACGACCTTAAAGTGCGTTGTTCTGAACGAGCAGAACGAGGTGCTTTTCAAAAAATATGAGCGTCATCTTTCGCGCATTGTGGAGAAATCCGTTGAGATGCTGCGTGAAGTGGCAGAGCAGTTTCCGAAAGAAAAGGTGCTTTTGAGCATTTCCGGCTCGGCCGGTATGGGTCTTGCAGAGCGCAGTGACATTCAGTTCGTGCAGGAGGTATACGCGACGCGCATTGCGGTGAACCGCCTTGTGCCGGGTACGGATGCGGTCATCGAGCTTGGCGGCGAGGACGCGAAGATTTTGTTCCTTACGGACGGCAATAACGCCTCCGGCCTTGAGGTGCGTATGAACGGATCCTGCGCGGGCGGCACCGGCGCGTTCATCGACCAGATGGCGACGCTTTTGAACATCACCCCGGATGCGCTCAACACACTTTCGAAAGAGCATGAGAAGATCTATACCATTGCTTCCCGCTGCGGCGTGTTCGCAAAGAGCGATATTCAGCCGCTTTTAAATCAGGGCGCGCAGAAAAAAGACGTGGCGGCAAGCATTCTCTACGCCGTTGTGAACCAGACCGTTGCGGGTCTTGCGCAGGGCAGAGAAATCGCGGGCAAGGTCGTATACCTCGGCGGCCCGATGACGTTTTTAAGCGAGCTGCGCGTGGCGTTTGATAAGACGCTCGGCATTACGGGCATCTGCCCGGAAAATTCGCTGTATTTCGTCGCGTTGGGTGCGGCGTTTGCGGCGGACGGCAATGAGACGACGCTTGCGGAGATCATCAACCGCATTGCGCATTACACGGCAAAGGAAGAATACCGCGCCTGCCCGCCGCTTTTTAAGGACAAGGCGGATTACGAAGCATTCACAAAGCGCCACCTTAACGCCGGCGTTAAGGTGCGCGACACACTGGAGGACGGCGAGCCGGTTTATATCGGCATCGATGCGGGCTCCACGACCGTTAAAGCCGTTGTGACGGATAAGGACGGCAATATTGTTTGTTCGCGCTATATGTCGAACAGCGGCAACCCTGTCCCGCTGATGCGTGAATTCCTGCTTGAAGTTTACACGCGTTTCCCGCAGGCGAAGATCTGCGCCTGCGCGGCGACCGGCTATGGCGAAGACATCATCAAAAACGCGTTTTCCGTCGATTACGGCATCGTAGAGACGATGGCGCACTTCTACGCGGCGCGCGCGTTCAACCCGAAGGTCGATTTCATCATCGACATCGGCGGTCAGGACATCAAGTGCTTCAAGGTCGAAAACGGCGTTATCGACGATATTTTCCTCAACGAGGCTTGTTCCTCCGGCTGCGGCTCGTTCCTCCAGACGTTTGCGGGTGCGCTGGGTTACTCCATTGAAGATTTTGCAAAACTCGGTCTGTTTGCGGATCGTCCGGTCGACCTCGGCTCCCGCTGCACGGTGTTCATGAACTCCTCCGTGAAGCAGGCGCAGAAGGACGGCGCAACGGTGGAGAACATCTCCGCGGGTCTTTCCATCAGTGTTGTCAAGAACGCGCTGTATAAAGTTATCCGTGCGGTCGATTCCAAAGCAATCGGCCGGGAGATCGTCGTGCAGGGCGGTACGTTCCTGAACGACGCCGTGCTGCGCGCGTTTGAGCAGGAGATCGGCCACGATGTCATCCGTCCGACCATTGCGGGCCTGATGGGCGCATACGGTGCTGCACTGTATGCACGCGAAAAAGCACAGGCTGCGGGTAAGGCGACGGAGCTTTCGACACTTTTGAGCAAGGAAGCGCTCGAAGAATTCACCCACAGCGTAAAGGCTATCACCTGCCGCGGCTGCTCCAACAGCTGCAAGTTGACGGTGAACACCTTTTCCGGCGGACGCAAGTTCATCAGCGGCAACCGCTGTGAAAAGCCGGTGACGGGCGTGAAATCCACCGAAGCGCAGTACAACATGTTTGAAGAAAAGCGCAAGCTGCTCGCGCGCTATACATACAAAGACACGGGCAAGCCGGTCATCGGCATTCCGATGGGCCTCAACATGTACGAGCTTTTGCCGTTCTGGTATAAGTTCTTCACAACGCTCGGCTACGATGTGAAAACGTCACCGGCGTCGAACCGCCAGCTTTATTTAAAGGGTCAGCACACCATTCCGTCCGATACGGCGTGCTTCCCGGCAAAGCTGATGCACGGCCACGTGGAAGCGCTGCTTGACGAGGGCGTGGACGCGGTGTTCTACCCCTGCATGACGTATAACTTTGACGAAAACCTCGGTGACAACCACTATAATTGCCCGGTCGTCGCCTATTACCCGGAGGTCATCTCCTCCAATATCCAGAAATTAAAGGACACCGTCTTCATCGGCGATTACGTTGGCCTGCACCGCAGACACGACTTCCCCGGCAAGATGTACGAGATTTTACGCCGCCACTTCCCGAACGGTACGTTCACGAAAAAAGACGTGAAGAAAGCATCCGACGCGGCGTATGCGGAGTATGACCTCTACATGCGCGCCGTGCGTGCCATCGGCGACAAATTCCTCGCGCTCGCCGAAGAACAGCATAAGCCCGTTATCGTGCTGGCCGGTCGTCCGTATCATGTGGACCCGGAGATCAACCACGGCATTGACGGCCTCATCTGCGACTGCGGCGCGGTCGTTGTGACGGAAGACGCCGTTGCGTGCAAGGAGAAGAAATTCCCGACGAAGGTCCTCAACCAGTGGACGTATCACTCCCGTCTGTACGCGGCTGCAAAGTACGTTGTAGACCGTGCGGATAAGCGCGTGAACCTCATTCAGCTTGTCTCGTTCGGCTGCGGCGTGGACGCCATCACGACCGACGAGGTGCGCGGCATTCTGCACGACGGCGGCAAAATCTACACCCAGCTCAAGATCGACGAGATCACAAACCTCGGCGCGGTGCGTATTCGTCTCCGCAGCCTGTTTGCGGCGCTGGATTTACAGTAAGGGAGGCGCACGAATATGGCTTTTACCGATCGCGTTGAATTTACAAAGGAAATGAAAAAAGAGGGTTATACGATCCTTGCGCCGAACATGGCGCCCATCCATTTCCGTTTATTTGAAAACCTGTTCGCTTCTTACGGCTACAACGTGGAGATTCTCCAGACGCGCGGCCGTCAGATCGTGGATGAGGGCCTGAAATATGTCCACAACGATACCTGCTACCCGGCGCTGCTCACCATCGGCCAGATGATGGACGCGCTGCACAGCGGCAAGTATGACCTCAATAAAACGGCGCTCATCATCACCCAGACGGGCGGCGGCTGCCGTGCCTCGAACTACATCCACCTTTTGAGAAAGGCACTGGAAAAAGACGGCCTTTCGCACATTCCGGTCATTTCGCTGAATATGTCCGGCCTTGAGAAAAACAGCGGCTTTAAGCTGACACTGCCGATGATCCGCAAGGCGCTCGGCGTGCTTGCATACGGCGACCTTTTGATGCTGCTGCATAACCAGACGAGACCGTATGAGAAAGAAGCGGGCGCGAGCCAGAAGCTCGTCGACGACTGGACGAAGAAGCTGACCGATATGTTCGCAAAGGAAAAGGGCTACTCCGCAAAGGAGATGGAGACAATCCTGCCGCAGATCGCGGAGGATTTCGCGAACGTGCCCGTGACCGGCGAAAAGAAGGTGCGCGTCGGCGTTGTCGGCGAAATTTACGTCAAGTATTCGCCCATCGGCAACAACGACCTGGAGGAATTCCTCTTCAGCCAGAACTGCGAAACGATGGTGCCGGGCCTGCTCGGTTTCATGCTCTTTAAGGTCGATAACCGCATGGAGGACATCAAGCTCTTCGGCGGCAGCAAGGCAAAGTTTGAGGTCGTGAAGATCCTCTTCGATTACCTCGTTGGCATCGAAAGCCACGTCATCCGCGCCGTGGAGCACGCGAATACTGTTTCTAACCGCTTCACTGTGCCGTCCTCGTATGCACACCTCAAAAAGCTCATTACGGGCGTCATCGGTTACGGCTGCAAGATGGGTGAGGGATGGCTTTTGACGGCAGAAATGATGGAGCTCATCGAAAGCGGCTACCCGAATATCATCTGCGCGCAGCCGTTTGGCTGCCTGCCAAACCACATCGTCGGCAAGGGCATGATCCGCAGCCTGAAAAACCTGTACCCGAAGTCGAATATCGTGCCGATCGACTACGACCCGGGCGCGACGAAGGTCAACCAGGAAAATCGCATCAAGCTGATGCTGGCGGTCGCAAAGGAAAACATGGAGCAGGCCGAAAAAGAGAATGCTCCGAAGACGGAAGAATAAATACGAAAACGCCTGTCCTTTTCGCGAGGATAGGCGTTTTTTGATAGGTAGCGTGGAACGGAACGAATAAAGTTTTCGTCGACCTTTTTCAAAAGGTCGTGGCTTCCAAAGGCAAAGCCTTTGGTCGAGCTCCGCAGAGCTCGAAATTCTTTTGCCTAACAGAAATCAGGACTGGGAGAAACCAATGCTTCGCATTGCTACAAACAGTCCGGTGGACTGTTCCCTCGTGGGAGACCCAATTAGGGGGTCTCCCGAAGGGTGGCATAAAGCCGCCCTTTTTCTCTACTTTCTCAAAATCGGCAGTTTCTCAAGCAGTGGAAGCAAAACCTGCAGCAAAAGCCCGGTGCAGATGCCGCACACGACGGAGTAAACCGCGAGCATGGGCACGTAGCCCAGCGCGCCGAAGCCTGTCATCCATAGCGCGACGAGCAGCTGCGCAAGGTTGTGCCCGAACGCGCCGCAGACGCCGATGAGGACCGGCGTGAATTTCGTTTTTTTCCACAGTATGCCCATAATGAGCGTGCTCAAAAGCCCGCCGCAAAGGCTCATCAGTCCGGCGGAGACGCCGCGCGTTAAAAATGCGAACAGGCCCTTAACGGCGGCAATGAACAGCGCCGCGGGCAGGTCGATCGCGCCAGCGGCGAACATGGTGACGAGGTTTGAAAGTCCTGCTTTTGCGCCCGGCGGCATACCCGGCAGCGGGGGCAGGAGGTTTTCGAGGATTCCCAGCACCAGTGCCAGTGCACCCAATAGTCCGATGAGCGCGATGCGCTCCGTTTTTTTCTTCATGGATGTCCTTTCAATCTTGAGGTGCTTTTTTCGAAAGGCTCGCGTTGGCTCGCTCTTTCAAGGGACCCCCTAATTGGGTCCCTTGCGGCTAAACTGTCCACTGGACAGTTTAGCCTATCCTCCTGATTTTGAGGTAGGCAAAAAGATTTCGCTTTCTGCGGAAAGCGCTTTAGGGCGCTGCCCTAAAAACCCGCAAGTTTTCTGAAGAAAACTTGACTAAAGACTTTATTCGTCCCGTTCCACGCTACAACGTCGTGAGCTGTTCAACTTCTACGGGAATCAAGTGGATGACCTCAAGCCCCTCTTTTTTTGCTCTTCTTACGGTATAAGCGGTGCCGCCGCGTTTGGCGGCAGGGTCGCGCAGATAGCAGACGCAGTAACCGCTGCGCGCTACCATGGCGTCGTCACGCCGCAGCATACAGTCCGGCGTATACCGTTCAAAAAGGAATTCCGCAGTATCGGCCTGCTCTAAAATTTCACGGTAACGGCGCTTTTCCGCAAAATGCCAGCGGTCGCTTTGCCCTTTGCACGGCAAAATGAGGTGCAGCCGCACGGGCAGAGCTTCGCGAATTTTCAAGACGGCTTCCGCCGCCATGGTGTCAAATCCTCTTGCGCCGCCGGTGTAAAACTCCGTCACGCCTTTTTCTGCATATAATCTTTGAATTTCGGAGAGCAGCGCCGCGCGGAGCGGTTCCCGGTCTTCGGGCGGAATTTCTCGGTGTCCTGTAAAGCAGCAGGCATTTTTCCGCATGGCACAGCCTCCTTTTCGTTTGATACTCATAGTTTACAGCTTTTTCATATCGCTGTAAAGATGTACGGTGGACTTTAAAACCAATCTGTGCTAAAATTATTCCGAAACTCAAACGGAAGGAATTTCGTCTTTATGAAAGCAAACGTAAAGCGCCCGGCGCGTTTTTCTTTTAAAACGATTACGGAAAAGAAAGCGAAACATCTGACGCTGATTTTTGTTGCAGTTTTGTTTTTGGTGATCGTCATCTTGGCGCTGTTTCCGCTTTTGGACCGCGAAGAAGAACGGTACGAGGTGACAACCTACGCCATGGGCAGCTACGTGCAGCAAACCGTTTACGGCGAGAACCGCGAGGACGCGGCCGTGAAAGCGGCGGACGCGGTGGAAGCGCTGGAGCAGAAAATCTCCTGGCGTGTGGCGAACAGCGATGTTCAGAAGCTGAATAACAACGCGGGCAAGGACTGGGTGACGCTGAGTGATGAAACGCTGAACGTTTTAACGCAGGCGCAGTCGGTTTCGGAAAAAAGCGGCGGCGCATTCGATGTGACCATTGCGCCGATCTCGCGCTTATGGGACTTTGATGACGAATTGAACGAAGTGCCGGACAGTGACCTCATCACATCCTTACTGCCGTATGTGAATTACTCTTTGCTGCGCATAGACGAAACGGAGCAGACGGCGTCTTTGAAAAATCTCGGAATGGCGGTGGACCTCGGTTCGGTCGGCAAAGGTGCGGCGTGTGACGCGGCAGTCAGAGCCTACGAAGAAGCGGGCGCAAAAGCGGCTATCATCGCGGTCGGCGGCAGCGTGGGCGTATACGGCGAAAAAAGCTCCGGCAAGCCGTGGAGCGTGGCGGTGCGCGACCCGAACGGTGACGGCTCTCTCGGTTCGGTAACGCTGGCGGAGGGTTTTGTCTCCACCTCCGGCAGCTACGAAAAATACTTTGAGCAGGACGGCGTTTTATACCACCATCTGCTCGATCCGAAAACGGGCTACCCGGCAGAAAGCGGCCTTGTTTCCGTGACGGTCGTCGCGAAAAGCGGCGTGCTTTCCGATGCGCTTTCCACAGCGTGCTTTGTGCTCGGCAGAGAAGACGGCATGAAGCTGCTGGAAGAATTCGATGCCGAAGGTATTTTCATCAATTCGGACAACAACATCACGGTGACGGACGGACTGAAAGACCGCTTTACACGCACAAGCCGCGATTACACGCTTGTTTCCTGAAAGAGGGGCTGCGATGGAAAAGCGAAAATTTTCATGGAAAGAAGCGCTCCTGTTCGTTTTGGTGCTCGCTGTGGCGGCAGGCGTGTATCTCTATGCCAAAACGCGCCCGAAGGGGGCAGAGGCCGTCATTGAGCAGGATGGCGAAGTGTACCGCCGCGTTGTGCTGGCCGATTTAAAGGAGCCATTAACGCTGGAAGTGAACGGCGCGGTGATTGAGCTTGATAAAGACGGCGCACATTTCGTTTCGAGCCCGTGCCCGGACAAAATTTGTGTGAATAAGGGGATTATCAAGCGTGCGGGAGAATCTGCCGTGTGCCTGCCGCAGCGCGTGAGTGTGCGCATAGAGGGCGGAGACAGCGAGATAGACTCCGTAACGGGATAAAAGAATATGACCATAGAAAAAGAGACGCACCAAAAGGTACGCCTCTTTTTCTGAAGGGATAAAAAATGAAAAATATAAAAGGTAAGGTAAACTCAAATTGAATGTGCAAAGGCTTACTTCTTTGCGGGCGGCTTGATCTTGCCGATGGCCGTAATGATGATCTCCGCAACCTCATCAATATCGAATTCGGAAGAATCGATGGTGAGGTGATAATTCGAGAGATCGTCCCAGCGCTTATTCGAGTAGAAGTTGTAGTAATTCGCTCTTTGCTTATCGCGTTTTGTGATAAAATCGGAGACCTTCTTCTCATCGCACAGACCTTTGCTCAAAATGCGCTTGATGCGCGCTTCCTTGTTGGCGTGGATGAATACGCGGAACACGTTGTCGTACTCGCGCAGGATGTAGTCGCCGCAGCGTCCGATGATGACGCACGGGCCTTTATCCGCAGCCGACTTGATGATGTCGCTTTGAAGAATGAACAGCTTATCGTTGATGGGCATATCGTTGATGCCGGTGATACGGCTTCCGAAGGTGTAGTTTCCCATCACCATGGAATACAAAAGGCTGTTGCCTGCTTTTTCGTCCGCCTTTTCAAAGACTTCCTCGCTCAGCCCGCTCTTTTTTGCCGCCATGGCGATCAGCTGCTTGTCGAGAAGGGGGACATTCAATTTTTCCGCCAGGCGCTCGCCGACCTCGTGGCCGCCGCTTCCGTACTGACGCGCAATGGTAATAATCGGTAACATAGACTCGCCTCCTCGGGTTTCTCAACATAAAGTGTACAAAACACCCGTTCCGCCCATCTCTATGCGATAAAACCGGAAAGGGGATTGTAAAAACACTCTAAAATGAGAGAAAATACTTGAATGATTTGTATGTATTTTCTATAAAATATCTTACTCCACTTTTCCCGAAATGTCAACAGGCAATAGAAAAATTTCTTCGTGAAAGAAATAAATCGTGGAAATACTTGAAAACAGGGCCGGATATTTATATAATTTCCACATGGAATAAAAGCGGGAAGGCGCATACGGCATGGCAGTTTTCATTCGGCATTCACCGCTTTTTCACAAAAGTGCGTTATGATACAGGTAAACGGAGCGGAACAGTTAAAAGGAGGCCTTGTCATGTACAGAATTCTAATTGTGGACGATGAAGCGAAAATTCGCCTGCTCATCCGCAAATACGCGGAGTTTGAGGGGCACGAGGTGACGGAAGCGGAAAACGGCATGGAGGCGGTGCGCCTGTTCCGCAGAACGCCCGATGCGTTCGATATTGTCATCATGGATGTGATGATGCCGGAGCTTGACGGTTTTTCGGCCGTGGCGGAGATTAAGAAGATTGCATCGCCGGCCGTCATCATGCTTTCCGCACGCGGCGAGGAGTATGATAAGATCCACGGCTTTGAACTCGGCGTGGACGATTATGTCGTGAAGCCGTTCTCTCCGAAAGAGCTGATGATGCGTGTTGCTGCTGTGATGAGCCGTGTGCAGCGCACCGCAATACCGAAGCACGAGTTGTTCCGGGCGGAGGGCCTGACAATCGATTTTACCGGACGGATCGTCACGGTGGACGGCGTGCGTGCCGATTTGTCCCCGAAGGAATACGATCTGCTGTTTTACATGGTCAACAACCGCAACATCGCCCTCACACGCGAAATGCTTATCACAAATGTTTGGGGGTATGATTTCTACGGTGACGACCGCACGCTGGATACGCACATCAAGCTGCTGCGCCGCAGCCTTGGCCCGTACAGTAAATTCATTGTGACACTGCGCGGCGTGGGCTATCGTTTTGAAACGCACGGCGCATAAGGACGGCGGGACTATGGGCGAACAGACAGTAAAGAAGCATAAATTCAAAAAATGGCGCAAGCCGGGCATACGCATGCAGGTCATGCTGGGGTTCGTGCTGTTTACGGCGGTCATTGTGACGCTGCTGTGGACATTTCAGATCACACTGCTCAACACCTTTTATAAAGCCATCAAGGTCAATGAGGTGCGCAGCGTGGCGAACCGTGTGGTGGCGATGCTGGACGAAAGTGCCTCCGCGAGCGATTATTTTGAAGTGACGCGCTCGACGAATATTTCTATCCTTATTTCCAACAGCGACGGCTCAAATGTGTCGTTTTCCCCGGCGGCGCGCGGCGGCGTGCTGGAGCGCTTTGATTACCTCGATTGCAAGCAGCTTTTCACCGAGGTGAAAGCGGCGGGCGGCAGCGTGATGGACGACAACATCACAGACCCGACGAGCACCATAGAACGGCAGGATCGCACGATCATTTACGCGCAGACGGTCACGCTTTCGAGCGGGAACGAGTATCTTGTGCTGCTGTCCTGCGACGTGATCCCGGTTGATTCCACGGTGGAAACGCTGAAAATACAATTGTGGTGTCTGACGGGCGTAATGATCCTGCTTTCGTTCGGGCTGGCACTGTTTATCTCTTCGCGTCTTTCAAAGCCCTTGGAACAGATGAACGAATCTGCAAAGCAGCTGGGCGAGGGAAAATATGACATCCGTTTCCCGGAACAGGGCGCAAGGGAGGTGGCGGAGCTTGCCGCGACACTGAACTATGCCGCGGCGGAGCTGAGCAAGGTTGAAGATCTGCGCCGCGAGCTGATTGCCAATGTTTCGCACGATCTGCGCACGCCGCTGACGATGATCTCCGGCTATGCCGAGGTGATGCGCGACATTCCGGGCGAAAACACGCCGGAAAACGTGCAGATCGTCATCGACGAAGCGAACCGCCTGACAGGCATCGTCAACGACCTTTTAGATCTCTCTAAATTACAGGCGGGCGCATTGACGCTGACGGTTTCCGAATTCAATTTGACGGAGGATATCCGCAATACGCTGCACCGCTACGACAAATTGGCGGATTTCAGCTTCCCGTTCACGTATGACCGCACGGTGTATGTCTGCGCCGATCAGCTGAAAATTTCGCAGGTGCTGTATAACCTTGTGAACAACGCCATCAACTATTCGGGCGGGAACAAGACCGTGTATATCGACCAGACCGTGACGGAAAGCACCGTGCGCGTATCTATTCGCGATACGGGCGAGGGTATACCGGCGGATAAATTGCAGTACATCTGGGATCGCTACTATAAGGTCGATAAGGAACACAAACGCGCACAGGTCGGCACGGGATTGGGGCTTTCCATCGTGAAGAAAATTCTGGACCTGCACGGCGGGCGGTACGGCGTTGCGAGCGTGGAGGGTAAAGGCAGCACATTCTGGTTTGAACTGCCGGTGCTACGTACGGAATCTTTGATTCTGCCGGAACCGCTGACATTACCGGAACAAAAAGCTGACGCGGAACGGGGCGAATAAAGTTTTCGCCGGCCTTTTTCAAAAGGCTGCGGAAACCCGGTCAATGGGTTTCCCAAACGGCGTTACGAAACGTCGTCAGAAAGATGTTCACAGTCGGCTGAATTAAACTGAAAACAGCAAGCGTAAACGAACTAAAAGCGTACCCGAAGGTGATTTGGGCGCGCTTTTTTCGCACAGAGAACGAAACACGAAATTCGTATTTGTGAAAGATGTATCAAACTCAAAAGAGGCCCGCGCGGCTTTTGTTTTACTTTCTGAAAAAGCCGTAAATTCCGATATTTTCATATAGAAAAATCGCGAAAATGCTTGATAAAAAGATATCGATATGATAGAATTTATTAGGCTGAGTATGTACCCCGTGAGTGGGGAAAGGGGAAAACTGTGTTTCGCCCCCTTTGTTTTCATGTAACTCAGAAGATCCCGCCCGCGGAGGAACATTGTGCTCCCCATCGGGCACAGCACAGGAAGGGAAGTGATCCGGGACAATGAAAAGCAAAATCACCGTGATTGGTGCCGGTAGCGTAGGCGCAACCATTGCATATACGCTTTCCAATGAAGACATCGCAACGGAGATTGTCCTGATCGACATCAACAAGCAAAAGGCAGAGGGCGAAGTGATGGATATCATCCAGGGCACCTGCTTCCGCGACCCGATTTCCATTAAATCGGGAGATTACGAGGATGCAAAGGACTCCAACATCGTCATCATTACGTCCGGCGTGGCCAGAAAACCCGGTCAGTCGCGCCTTGAATTGACGCAGACGAATGTCGACATCATCAAAAGCATTGCACCGAACATCGCAAAGGCCGCACCGAACGCGCTGTACATCATCGTCAGCAATCCGGTGGACATCATCACCTACGTGTTCATGAAAATCTCCGGCATCCCGGAAAACCAGATCATCGGCTCCGGTACCGCGCTGGATACCGCGCGTCTGCGTTTCGGACTTGCCAGCCACTTTAACATTGCGCAGAAGAACATTCATGCCTATGTTTTCGGTGAACACGGTGACTCTTCCTTTATCCCGTGGTCGTGCGCAGAGGTTTCCGGCGCGAAACTGGACGACTATGTGGAGCTGATGCATGCCACGCCCGTGGATAAGGACGCCATGGCGGAGTATGTACATAAATCCGGCGGCGAGATCATCAAGAACAAAGGCGCCACGTTCTACGCGGTCACGGTTTCCGTGTGCAGACTGTGCAGCATGCTGCTTTCTGCATACAACTCCATTGTGACCGTTTCCACCATGATGCACGGCGAATACGGGTTAGAGGACGTGTGCATCAGCACACTCGCCATTGTGGGCCCGAACGGCGTGCAGGGCAAGCTGCCTGTGAAGCTGACGGAGGACGAAATGCAAAAACTCCACGCTTCCGCAGACAAGCTGAAAGAAACCATCGGTCAAATTTATTTTGAAGCATAACCCAAAATCAATTTATAGAAAGGATGACAGGAGTAGCTATGAAGTACAGCTATTATCCGGGATGTACCTTGAGAACGAAGGCAAAGGATCTTGATGCCTATGCCAGAGCTTCCGCAAAGGCGCTCGGATTTGAATTGGAAGAAATCGAAAACTGGCAGTGCTGCGGCGGTGTCTACCCGCTCGGGTCCGACGAGATCGCAACAAAACTTTCCTCCGTCCGCGCTTTGAACGAAGCGAAGGAAAAGGGCCAGGACCTCGTGACGCTTTGCTCCGCATGTCATCATGTCATCAAAAGAGTCAACGACGACATGAGAAACGTGGAGGACATCCGCACGAGAGCCAACAACTACATGCAGCTTGACGAGCCCTATGCCGGCGAGACGAATGTGCTGCATTACCTTGAAGTTCTGCGCGACCGCGTGGGCTTTGACGAACTGAAGAAAAAGGTCGTCAACCCGTTAAAGGGCAGAAAGATCGGCGCATATTACGGCTGCCTGCTGCTCAGACCGAGCACCGTGCTGGCCTTTGACGATCCGGAGAACCCGCAGATCATTGAAGACTTCATTCGTGCCATCGGCGCAGAGCCGGTCGTATATCCGTACCGCAACGAGTGCTGCGGCGGCTATATCTCCCTTAAAGAAAAAGAAATGAGCGGCCGTATGAGCTGCAATATCGTAGACAGCGCAGCCGGTGCAGGCGCGGAAATGCTCATCACGGCATGTCCACTCTGCATGTATAATCTCAACAAGAGCGGCAGCGGCAAGATCCCGGTGTATTACTTCACCGAGCTTCTCGCAGAGGCCCTCGGCGTGAAAGAGGAGGCGTTAAAGTGAGCATCAGCAAACAGGCGGAGCAGATCCGCGAGATCAGCGGCGTCAACCCCTACAAGTGCATGAAGTGCGGCAAATGTTCCGCATCCTGCCCGTCGTTCAACGAAATGGACATTAAGCCTCACCAGTTCGTTTCCTATGTGCTGAATGACGACATTGAGTCCCTTGTGAATTCCAAGTCCCTTTGGAAGTGCCTTTCCTGCTTTGCCTGCATTGAGCGCTGCCCGAGAGACGTTAAGCCCGGCAAGCTTATCGATGCGGCAAGACAGCTTGTCGTGCGCCAGCGCGGTGAAGCATACCTTACGCCGGACGAGATCCCGGAGCTTTTGGATCCGGATCTGCCCCAGCAGCTCCTTGTGAGCGCGTTCAGAAGATACAGGAGGTGATAGCGTGCAGAGAATTGGTGTATTTGTGTGCCATTGCGGCAGCAACATCGCAGCTACGGTAGATGTAAAGAAAGTCGTAGAAATGGTCAGTCATGAACCGGGTGTCGTGCACGCGGAAGATTATCAGTACATGTGCTCCGAGGTCGGCCAAGCGAAGATCATCGAAGCCATCCGTGAAAAACACCTGACCGGTCTTGTGGTTTGTTCCTGCTCCCCGCGTATGCACGAGACGACTTTCCGCAAAACGGCGGAAAGAGCCGGCCTCAACCCGTACATGGTCGAGATTGCAAACATCCGTGAGCACTGCTCCTGGATCCACAAGAACATGGAAGAAGCGACCGAAAAGGCCGTCATCCTTGCCAGAGCGGCTATCGCAAAGGTCAACCTTGACGCGCCGCTGTTCCCGGGCGAAAGCCGCGTAACAAAGCGCGCGCTCGTCATCGGCGGCGGTATTGCAGGCATTCAGACTGCGCTCGACATTGCAGACGCAGGCTATGAAGTCGATATCGTTGAGAAGACCCCCAGCATCGGCGGCCGTATGAGCCAGCTCGATAAGACGTTCCCGACCCTCGACTGCTCCGCATGTATTTTGACCCCGAAAATGGTGGAGGCTTCCGCAAACGAGAAGATCCATCTGTATACATACAGCGAAGTGGAGAAGGTCTCCGGCTTCGTGGGCGATTTCACCGTGGACATCCGCAAGAAGGCGCGCAGCGTCGATATGTCTAAGTGCACCGGCTGCGGCGTCTGCCAGGAGAAATGTCCTTCCAGAAAGACCCCGAGCGAATTCAACCGCGGCTTGAACACGAGAAGCGCTATTTATACCCCGTTCGCACAGGCAATCCCGAACGTTCCGGTCATCGACCGTGAAGCTTGCATCAAGTTCAAGACCGGCAAGTGCGGCCTGTGCCAGAAGGTTTGTCAGGCGGGCGCCATCGATTACGAGCAGAAGGATGAAATCGTTACCGAGAAGTACGGCGCTATCGTCGTCGCTACCGGCTTCGATACCATCAAGCTCGATAAGTACGACGAGTACGCATACAGCCAGAGCAAGGACGTCATCACGTCCCTCGAGCTCGAGCGCATCATGAACGCGGCAGGCCCCACGAAGGGTCATCTGGAGCGCCTTTCCGACGGCAAGCCGCCGAAGAATATGGTGTTCATCCAGTGTGTAGGCAGCCGCTGCTCCGACAGCCGCGGTAAGAGCTACTGCTCGAAGATTTGCTGCATGTACACGGCAAAGCACGCCATGTTGATCCGTGATAAATACCCGGACGTCAACGTAACGGTGTTCTACATCGACGTGCGTACCCCCGGTAAGAACTTCGATGAGTTCTACCGCCGCGCCGTGGAAGATTACGGCGTAAACTACATCAAGGGTCAGGTCGGCAAGGTCATGCCGCAGCCGAACGGCCAGCTGCTTGTGCAGGGCGTTGACCTGCTCGACAACAAGCAGATCCTGATGGAAGCGGATATGGTCGTCCTCGCAACGGCGATTGAGCCGAACGCGGACGTGCGCCGCATTGCGACCATGCTGACCGCCAGCATCGATACCAACAACTTCCTCACCGAGGCTCACGCAAAGCTGCGCCCGGTCGAGTCCCCGACGGCGGGCGTATTCCTCTCCGGCGTATGCCAGGGCCCGAAGGATATTCCGGAAACGGTCGCGCAGGCAGGCGCGGCGGCTGTTAAGGCCATCGGTCTGCTCGCGAAGGATAAGCTGATGACGAACCCGTGCACCGCTAAGAGCGACGAGCTGCTCTGCAACGGCTGCTCGCAGTGCGCAAACGTCTGCCCCTACGGCGCAATCAGCTATGAGACAAAGCTCATCAACGACCACGGCATCCGTGAAGATCGCCGCGTAGCCGTTGTCAACAGTGCGCTGTGCCAGGGCTGCGGTGCCTGCACCGTTACCTGCCCGTCCGGCGCAATGGATCTGCAGGGCTTTGCAAACAGACAGATTCTTGCGGAGGTGGATGCAATATGTCGATAACAGCAAACGAAGAGTTCAAGCCGAAGATCGTTGCGTTCTGCTGCAACTGGTGCAGCTACGCCGGCGCAGACCTTGCAGGCAGCAGCCGCTTGGTTTATCCGGCAGACGTTAAGATCATCCGCGTGCCGTGCTCCTGCCGTGTGAACCCCATGTTCATCCTGCGTGCCTTTGAAAAGGGCGCAGACGGCGTTATCCTGTGCGGCTGCCACCCGGGCGACTGCCATTACAGCACCGGCAACTACTATGCCAGAAGAAGAATGGCGCTTCTGTTCTCTATGCTCGATTACATCGGCGTGGAGCACGGACGCACCCGCGTGGAATGGGTCTCCGCAGCAGAGGGCGTAAAGTTCTCCCAGACCATGAATGAGTTCGTGGCGAAGATTACTTCGCTCGGCAAGAACGTCAGACTGGAGGATTTGAGATGCAGGAAATGATCAACCGCGCAAAAGAGCTGCTCAGCGACGGCACCGTAAACCGTGTGCTCGGCTGGCGCCGTGGCGATATGTCCTACAACCCGGAGCCGTCTTACTTTGAGACGGCGGAGGATCTGGACGCAAACTTCGTCTACAACGGCTTCTGCGGCGCGAACCTCAGTAAATATATGATCGAGGGCTCGAAGCTTGAGGGCAAGACGCTTGTCTTCCTGAAGCCCTGCGATTCTTACAGCTTCAACCAGCTCATAGCAGAGCACCGCGTAGACCGTGACAAGGCTTACATTATCGGTGTCGGCTGCATGGGCAAGCTCAGCTTCGAGAAGATCAAGGAGCAGGGCGTTAAGGGCATCACGAACATCACGATCGACGATGCAAACGAGAACATCACCGTGGAGACGCTCTACGGCGAAAAGACGCTCGCCTATAAGGACTGCATGCTGGAGCGCTGCCATGTCTGCAAGGGCAAGGAGCACCAGATTTTCGACGAGACCATCGGCGAAAGCCGCGACACAAAGGACGCAGACCGCTTTGCAGAGGTCGAGAAGATCGAAGCCATGAGCCCGGAAGAAAAGTTCGCTTTCTTCCAGAATGAGCTCAGCCGTTGCATCCGCTGCAACGCCTGCCGCAATGTGTGCCCGGCGTGCAGCTGCCGCAAGTGCGTCTTCGACAGCACGAAGTTCGACAGCGCACAGAAGGCGAACGTGGACTCCTTTGAGGAGAAAATGTTCCACATCATCCGTGCATTCCACGTTGCCGGCCGCTGCACAGACTGCGGCGAGTGCAGCCGCGTATGTCCGCAGGGCATTCCGCTGCATCTCTTCAACCGCAAGTTCATCAAGGATATCGACGAATTTTACGGTGAGTTCCAGGCCGGTGCCGATCCGGAGGCAAAGAGCCCGCTGACGAGCTTTACCTTCAACGACGTAGAGCCGGGCGTTACCGGGGGAAGGAGATAATCCATGTTCAAGATTGCAAAAAGTAAGCTGCCCGAGCTGCTGAAAGCGATCGCGGCACAGCAGGAGCTATTCCTGCCGGTGAACAACAACGGTCAGGTCAACTTCGCCGCGTGGTTTGAAGGCTGCAATGCAGACATTGAAACACTTAAGACGGTGAAATCTCCGAAGGACATGTTTTTCCCGCAGAGCGAAACACTTTACACGGTCAAAAAAGGACAGCACAAGCTCTCCGTTGAGCCGCAGACGCTTGCAGATCAGAACTTTGTCGCTTTCGGCATGAAGGCCTGCGACATTCAGGGCATTAAGGTCCTCGATAAAGTCTTCCTCGCTGAGCCGGTCGATACGTTCTACCGCGCAAGACGCGAGCACGGCACCATCGTGGCGCTTGCTTGCCACGAGCCGGAGGAGTCCTGCTTCTGTAAGGTTTTCGGCGTTGACTGCGCTGAGCCGGACGCCGATGTCGTCATGTGGAACGCAAACGACACGCTCTACTGGAAAGCCGTAACGGAAAAGGGCACCGCCCTCACCGAAGCGCTCTCCGGCGTGCTCGAAAATGCCGACGCAGCGGACGAAAAGGCCGTGGAGACCGAACAGGAGAACATCCGCGCAATCGTAGAGAAGCTGCCGTACACGAACCTCTCTCTCGAGGGTTGGAACGGCAACGTCACCGAAGAAAAATTCAACTCCCCCGTTTGGGAGAAGCTTTATAAGCCGTGCCTTGCGTGCGGCACCTGCACCTTTGTGTGCCCCACCTGCCAGTGCTATGACATCAAGGACTACGACACGGGCCACGGCATTCAGCGTTACCGCTGCTGGGATTCCTGCATGTACTCCGACTTTACGATGATGGCACACGGCAACAACAGAACGAGCCAGATGCAGCGCTTCCGTCAGCGCTTCATGCACAAGCTCGTGTACTTCCCGGCGAACAACGACGGCATGTATTCCTGCGTAGGCTGCGGCCGCTGCGTGGAAAAGTGCCCGTCCTCGCTCAATATCGTGAAGGTCATCAAGGCGTTTGAAAAGGAGGCTGCAAACCATGAGTGATACCTGTCATTGCCATGATAACTATGTAAAAGACGTTCTGATCCCGCAGGTCGGCATCATCACGGACATCCGTGAGGAGACCCCGGACGTCAAGACATTCCGCGTCAATGCGCCGGAGGGCGGCAAGCTCTTCGAGCACATGCCCGGCCAGTGCGCTATGCTGTGCGCACCGGGCGTCAGCGAGGGTATGTTCTCCATCACCTCTTCGCCGACGAACAAAGAATACCAGGAATTCAGCATCAAGAAGTGCGGTCAGCTTACAGACTACCTGCACAGCCTTGAGGTGGGCGATGAGATCACCGTGCGCGGCCCGTACGGCAACCACTTCCCGGTAGAAGATAAGTTAAAGGGCAAGAACCTGCTCTTTATCGCCGGCGGCATCGGTCTTGCACCGCTGCGCTCCGTCATCAACTACGTGCTCGACAACCGCAGCGATTACGGCACCGTGGACATTCTCTACGGTTCCCGTTCCAAGGACGACCTTGTACAGCTGAAGGAAATTCAGGACGTATGGATGAAGGCGGAAGGCGTGAACGTATATCTCACGATCGACCGCGAGCAGGAGGGCTGGGACGGCCACGTCGGCTTTGTTCCGGCATACCTCAAGGAGCTCGGCTTCGATACAAACAAAACGGCGCTGCTTTGCGGACCTCCGATCATGATCAAATTCTGCTTAGCATCGCTGATTGAAATGGGCTTCTCGAAAGAACAGGTCTACACCACGCTGGAGCTGCGCATGAAGTGCGGCATCGGCAAGTGCGGCCGCTGCAACATCGGTTCCAAGTACGTCTGCAAGGACGGCCCGGTGTTCCGCTGCGACGAGATCGACGAGCTGCCGAACGAGTATTAAGAAAGGGGTTGGCGTAACATGGAAAATATGGTAAATGTATATTTTTTCGGTAAGAAGTACAGCGTCCCCGCAGACCTCACGATTATGACCGCTATGGAGTATGCCGGTTATACGCTGAAAAGAGGCTGCGGCTGCCGTCACGGTTTCTGCGGCGCCTGCGCAACTATCTACCGCATTAAGGGTGTGAACGAGCTGAAGACCTGCCTTGCCTGCCAGACACAGGTTCAGGAGGGCATGTATGTTGCAAGCATTCCGTTCTTCCCCACAGACAAGCGTACATACGACATCAACGAGATCAAGCCGAACCAGCAGATTATGATGGAGCTTTATCCGGAAATCTACAGCTGCATCGGCTGCAACGCCTGCACAAAGGCCTGCACGCAGAACCTGAACGTCATGCAGTACATTGCATACGCACAGCGCGGCGAGCTTGAAAAGTGCGCAGAAGAGTCCTTCGACTGCGTAAGCTGCGGCTGCTGCACCGTCAGATGTCCCGCGGGCATTTCTCACCCGATGGTCGGCCTGCTGGCAAGACGTCTCACCGGCAAGTACATCGAGCCGGAGAGCAAGCACCTGACCAAGCGTGTTGAAGAGATCCACGAGGGCGCATACGACGAGCTGATCGAGCAGATCATGCAGAAGCCGATCACCGAGATGCAGGAGCTCTATAACAACAGAGAGATCGAGAAATAAGGAGGGTATAGCCATGTTTACACCGGAAATGCTTGCCTCTGTCAAAAAGGTAGAGGCAACCAGACAGGAACGCCTGGGCATGGAACCCAGACGTATGACCGCAGAAGAGAAGGACGCCCTTCTTAAGGCGTACCATCCTGATTACAGAGAAGATGGCTTCGATACCATTAAGATCGGCCCGAACAAGGGTGAGAAGGTACCGAAGGAGCTTGGCCACCTGCTGCACTCCAACAGCCGTCTGCTCCACCACCCGATCGACCTGACGAAGATCGATTACGACACCGACGTGCTCGTCATCGGCGGCGGCGGCGCAGGCGCTTCCGCAGCCATTGAGGCGGACAACGCAGGTGCAAAGGTCATGATCGTGACGAAGCTGCGCATCGGCGACGCAAACACGATGATGGCAGAAGGCGGCATTCAGGCTGCTGATAAAGAGAACGACTCCCCGGTTCAGCATTACCTTGACGCGTTCGGCGGCGGCCACTTCGCTGCCCGCCCGGAACTGCTGCGCCGCCTCGTTATGGAAGCTCCGGACGCCATTAAGTGGCTGAACGAGCTTGGCGTTATGTTCGATAAGACCGAAGACGGCACCATGGTCACCACCCACGGCGGCGGCACCTCCAGAAAGAGAATGCACGCCTGCAAGGACTACTCCGGTGCAGAGATCATGCGTACCCTGCGCGACGAAGTCATCAACCGCGGCATCCCGGTCGTCGAGTTCACCTCTGCTGTTGAGCTCATCAAGGACGAAAAGGGTCAGGTAGCGGGCGCTGTGCTCCTCAACATGGAGACCGGCGACTACATGGTCGCACGTGCAAAGACCGTTATCATCGCCACCGGCGGTGCGGGCCGTCTGCACTACCAGAACTTCCCGACCTCCAACCACTACGGCGCAACGGCTGACGGCCTTGTGCTCGGCTACCGTGCAGGCGCTCCGCTGCTGTATCAGGATACCATCCAGTATCACCCGACCGGCGTTGCGTTCCCGGCACAGATCTACGGCGCACTCGTTACCGAGAAGGTTCGTTCCCTCGGCGCAATGCTCGTCAACGTAGACGGCGAAGCCTTCATGCATCCGCTGGAGACCCGCGACGTTGCTGCGGCTTCCATCATCCGTGAGTGCACCGACCGCCACAAGGGTGTTACCACCCCGCTCGGCTCCGGCGTTTGGCTCGATACCCCGATGATCGAGCAGATCGGCGGCGAGGGCACCATTGAGAAGCGCATCCCGGCTATGCTGCGCATGTACCTGAACTATGACATCGATATGCGCAAGACCCCGATCCTCGTTTACCCGACGCTCCACTACCAGAACGGCGGCCTCGAGATCGGCGGCGACGGCTTCACCAAGGCCATCAGCAACCTGCTCGTTGCAGGCGAGGCTGTCGGCGGCATCCACGGCCGCAACCGTCTGATGGGCAACTCCCTGCTCGACATCATCGTCTTCGGCCGCAACGCCGGTAAGGCTGCTGCTGCAAAGGCGAAGGAGACCGAGCTCGGCACCCTTACCCTCAAGCATATTGAGGACTATGCAGAAGAGCTGAAGAGCGCAGGCATCGAATCCGAGGATGTTTCCCCGCTGCTGCTGCCGCATTACGCTCGTCACGAGAGATAATTTTTCCGGAAAGGAATGGATACATCCATGCGTGAAATTGAAGTCAGCCAGCTTACCGATGTGATTGAAAAGCTGTGCATCGGGGCGAACGAGCATCTGCCGGAGGACGTAAAGTGCGCCATCCGCTCCTGCCGCGCTTGCGAAGATGGCCAGATCGCACAGGGCATTCTGGACAACATCATCGAAAACTTTGAAATAGCAGACAACGAGTGTGTTCCGATCTGCCAGGATACCGGCATGGCCTGCGTATTCCTTGAGATCGGCCAGGACGTGCACTTCGTCGGCGGCGACCTTACGGAGGCCGTAAACGAGGGCGTGCGCCGCGGTTACGACAAGGGCTATCTGAGAAAGTCCGTTGTTAAGGACCCGGTTCGCCGCGGCAACACCGGCGACAACACCCCGGCTATGCTGTACACCGAGATCGTCCCGGGCGACAAGGTGAAGATCACCGTCGGCCCGAAGGGCTTCGGCAGCGAAAACATGAGCCAGATTCGTATGTTCAAGCCGTCCGCCGGCTTGCAGGGCATCAAGGACTTCATCCTTGAGGTCGTAGAGACCGCAGGCCCGAACCCGTGCCCGCCGATGGTCGTCGGCGTTGGCATCGGCGGTACGTTTGATAAAGCAGCGCTGCTCGCAAAGAAGGCACTCATGCGCCCGCTCGATTCCGAGAACCCGGACCCGTTCTATGCAGATCTTGAAAAAGAGATGCTCGAAAAGGTCAACGCACTCGGCATCGGCCCGCAGGGCTTCGGCGGCAAAACGACGGCCATCGGCCTCAACATTGAGACCATGCCGACCCACATTGCCGGCATGCCGTGCGCTGTCAACATCAACTGCCATGTAACGCGTCATAAGACGGAGGTGCTGTAAAATGGAAAAGCGTATTACACTGCCTTTGACTGCGGAGCTCGCAAAGACGCTCCATGCCGGTGACAGAGTTCTGCTGACCGGTACCATCTATACTTCCCGCGATGCCGGCCACAAGAGAATGTGCGAGGCACTTGCACGCGGCGAGAAGATCCCGTTCGATCCTACGGACGCTACGATCTACTACGTGGGCCCGACCCCGGCAAAGCCGGGGCATGTCATCGGTTCCGCAGGTCCTACCACCAGCGGCCGTATGGATGCGTATGCCCCGACCATGATGTCCGTGGGCGCACGCGGCATGATCGGCAAGGGCGCTCGTCTGCCGGAAGTCGTAGAGGCTATGAAGAAGTATAACGGCGTTTACTTCGGTGCAATCGGCGGCGCAGGCGCGCTGCTCGCAAAGTGCATCAAGAGCGCAGAGCTCATCGCGTATGAGGATCTCGGCGCAGAGGCACTACGCAAGTTGTATGTAGAGGATATGCCGCTCGTCGTCATCATCGACTGCGAAGGCAACAACCTCTATGAAGAAGGCCGCGCAGAGTACCTTGCAGAGCACAAAGCAAAGGAAAACGCGTAAGTTGTAAATAACAAGAGCGGAGCTATGGGTTAGGTTCCGCTCTTGCTTATGTTAAAAAAGGCACGCCGCGCACAGCTTTCAGATTTTATTTTGCACGGTGCAGCTGAAAATTTAGTTTAAGGGGAATAAACGCATGACACCTGAAATGATCGCTGAAATACTGGAAACCGTAATGATCCTTGCATTCGGTCTTTCCTGGCCGCTTTCCATTTATAAGTCCGTAAAATCCAGAACCGCAAAGGGCAAGAGCCTGCAGTTTGAGATTTTCATCTGGCTCGGCTACATCGCCGGCATCGTGATGAAGTGCATCCAGTTCTTTGTCATCGGCAAGAGCGGCCCGATCTTCGTTTTGAGCTGGGTATTCTACTGCCTGAACTTCGTGGAGATCACGATCGATATGCTCCTCTACTTCCGCAATGTCAAGATCGACAAGGAAAACGAGGGCAAGTAATTTAACATGTGTCCAGAAAACGGCAGCCTGCGGGCTGCCGTTTTTGCGTTCTGAGGAAAAGCATAGCGAAGAGCAAAAAACGGGCACCGAATTTTCGGTGCCCGTCTGCATTTCTGGAATTTTAAATTACAGCATGAGGTCGCGGATGTACTTAATGGTGTACTTAACACCCTTCTCGCCCTTTTCGCCCTGCCAGGTCATGGAGTGCGGCTCAATCGCGAGGTAGCCGTCATAATCGTGCTGATACAGCACTGCAAAGAATGCGCGCCAGTTGATGGAGTCGATGCCTGCCGGCGGGTTGTCGTAGTAACGTCTGCCTGCCATAAAGTCGCCCATCAGCTCGTCCTTGAGCTCCGGGTGGCGAACCATCAAGTCGCGGTTCTTCCACTCTGCCGGCTCGTGGGAGTCACCGTACTGGATAACGCCCTTCACATGGCAGTAAACGAACTTGTCGCCCCATTCCATGCCTTCCTTGAGGTATGCGCCCTTGTCGCCGCCGTGTACGAAGCTGTGAGACGGGTCATATTTAATGCCGAGGCCCGGAACTTCGTCCAGCACAAGTTTCCACTGCTCCGGCGTGCGGATGTAGTTGTCGCCCATCATGCAGTTGACAATGCCGCACTTCATGCCGTTTTCCTTTGCGTAGGAAACGATTTGGTTCAAAACCTTAATAGCCGCGGTGATGTTCTTGTAGTAGGAAAGCTGCGGAACATACGCCACGCTGCACAGGTAGTGCTTTGCGCCGAGTGCTGCGCCGAAATCGATGGCCTTCTTCACTTCGCTCCACTCCGCTTCGATCACGTCGCCGTTCTCATCCAGAATGTGGCTCGCCCAGCGGCCGACCGCGCCGACCTCAACGCCGGTCTCTTCAATGGCCTTTTTGATCTCGTCCTGGTTCTTGACGACCTCGTCCAGCGGACGGCCGAAGAATTCGGGCGGGTTCAGGTCAAACTCAACGAAGTCGAGTCCGAGTTCTTTTGCGTGTACCAGGGTTTTGGCTTCCGGTGCACCGATAATACCGAGTTTCATTGTGATTCATCCTCCCATAAGAATTAAACAATAACTTGATCGGCAAACGCTGCCGATTTTTACCATGTTACGCCGAGCGCGTGCAAATCGCGGTCGGTCTGTTCCTTGTTTTCCACCGTGATGGCGTGCAAGCCGAATTCCCGCGCGGCTTCGGTGTTTTTCGCGTTGTCATCGAGGAAAACGGCGTTTTCCGGCGTGATATCAAAGCGCTCGCAGAGCGTCTCGTAGATTTTCCGGTCCGGCTTTACGAGCTTCACTTCATACGAGATGAGCGCGCCGTCTGCATACGGCAGAAAATCAAACGTGTCTTTCACGCGGTTAAAGCCGAATTCGCTGAAATTTGAAAGTATGTAGACCTTGTAGCCTTTTTTCTTTAAATCGCGTACCCAGTCCGCTGCGTAGGGGTACACGGTAACAAGCTCGTGGCTGTCGTGCACAATGCGTCTGACTTGCTCCGGGTATTCCGGTGCGTTTTTTGTCAGCAGGGCGACGACTTCTTCCTCCGTCAGCGCACCGCGGTCGATCTCCGCCCACTCGGGGCTCATCACGGTCGCGTTTGCGAGCGTATCGACAAGGTTTTTGCCGAACCACGCGGCAAAGCTGTCGCGCCAGTGCCATTCGGTCAGCACATTTCCAATATCAAAAATAACGGTATCGATCATAAAAAATATTCTTCGCCGCAAACACGGCTTTTCCTTTGCAGTAATTTGTGCTATAATAGAGACGAATTTTAAGGGTGAAATCCGCACTCTTTTGTTTATTATACCATTAAAAATTCAAAAATGCAATGCCTTTTTAACAGAATACACATACGCTTTTGGGCGGATACCCGTGTGCAGGGCAAAGGGCAGCTATATGGAAAGGATGGCTTTCACGAATTTGAAAGCCGAGGAAAACAGCATGACAAATTACGCAGCCGCGCTGGCGGCGCAGTTTCACTTAAAAGAACAGCAAACCGCAAAGCTCATCGAGCTCATCGATGCCGGCAACACCATTCCGTTCATTGCACGGTACAGAAAAGAGGAACACGGCTCGCTCGACGACCAGACTATCCGCACAGTGTACGAGCGTCTGCAGTACCTGCGCAGCCTCGATACGCGCAAGGAAGAGGTGCGCGGCCTCATTGAGGGCACGGGCAATTTGACACCCGAAATTGAAAAAAGCCTTTTAAATGCCGCAACGCTGGCGGAGATCGACGACATTTACCGCCCGTTCCGCCCCAAGCGCAAAACGCGCGCCGGCATGGCAAAGGAGCGCGGCTTAGAGCCGCTCGCAAAGAAAATTCTGGCGCAGGAAAAGGGTGTTGACCCCGTAAAGCTCGCCGAGAGCTTCGTCAACGAAGAAAAGGGCGTAAGTACGCCCGAGGACGCATTAAACGGCGCAAAGGACATCATTGCGGAAACGATCTCCGACGATGCCGTTATGCGCCGCCGCCTGCGCATGGCTGCCATGGCGCAGGGCGTCATCACGAGCCGCGCCGCAAAGGACGAGGACTCCGTGTACCGCATGTACTATGAATTCTCGCAGCCCGCGGCAAAAATCGCAGGCCACCGCGTTTTGGCGCTGGACCGCGGCGAGCGCGAGGGCTTCCTCAAGGTCTCGCTCGAAATGGATGACGTGCGCGGGCAGGCGATTTTGATCTCCGCCTACGTCAAGGGTAATTCCGCGTGCAGCGAAGTCGTGCGTGAAGCCGCTGTGGACGCGTACGGCCGTCTCATTTTTCCGTCCATCGAGCGCGAGATCCATGCGGAGCTGACCGAAAAAGCGTGCGACAACGCCATTAAAGTGTTCTCCGTCAACCTCCGTCAGCTTTTGATGCAGCCGCCCGTCAAGGGCCGCGTGACCATCGGGCTCGACCCCGGCTATCGCACGGGCTGCAAGGTCGCCGTCGTTGATGCCACGGGCAAGGTGCTTGACACCGGCGTCATTTACCCCACGCACAGCGAGACACGCATTCGCGAAGCGAAGCAGACGCTCGTGCGGCTCATCAAAAAGTACGGCGTCACGCTCATCGCCATCGGCAACGGCACGGCGTCAAAGGAAACAGAAATTTTCACCGACGAAACACTGCGTGAAAATCATCTCGACATCGATTACATGGTCGTCAGCGAAGCGGGCGCGTCGGTTTATTCCGCATCAAAACTCGCCGCGGCAGAGTACCCCGAGTATGATCTGACGCTGCGCAGCGCCGTTTCCATCGCACATCGCCTGCAGGACCCGCTCGCGGAGCTCGTGAAGATCGACCCGAAGGCCATCGGCGTGGGGCAGTATCAGCACGATATGCCCGCAAAGCGGCTGGATGAAGCCCTCGGCGGCGTAGTAGAAGCGTGCGTGAACGCGGTCGGCGTCGATTTAAACACCGCGTCGCCGTCGCTGCTCGAAAACATCGCGGGCATTTCCTCCGCCGTGGCGAAGAATATCGTCGCCTACCGGCAGGAAAACGGCGCGTTCACAACGCGCGCGCAGATCAAAAAAGTGCCGAAGCTCGGGCCGAAAGCGTTTGAGCAGTGCGCGGGCTTCCTGCGCGTGCCGGAAAGTAAAAATATCTTAGACCACACCGGCGTGCACCCGGAGTCCTACGACGCGGCGGGCGCGCTGTTGACTGCCTGCGGCTACGACCTTAAAAAAGCGCCGGAGGGCGGCTTTAAGGGCCTTAAAGAGAAAGCGGAAAAGCTCGGCATTGCAAAGCTTGCGGCACAGTGCGGCGTGGGCGAGCCGACGCTGAAGGACATCATCGCAGAGCTCGAAAAGCCCGGCCGCGACCCGCGTGACGAGTTGCCCAGCCCCATTCTGCGCAGCGACATCAAGGATATGAAAGATTTAAAGCCCGGCATGGAAATGCGCGGCACGGTGCGCAACGTCATCGATTTCGGCGCGTTTGTCGACATCGGCGTGCATCAGGACGGCCTTGTGCATATCACGCAGATCTCCGATAAATTCGTGCGTCATCCGTCCGACGTTTTGAAGGTCGGCGACATCGTGACCGTGTGGGTGCTGGCCGTAGACGTGGCGCGCGGACGCATTTCCCTCACGATGAAAAAGCCGAAAGAGCAGCAGAATTAAAAAATCACGGACAGTTTTGCACTTTTTGTCCATGAACGGTTGACACGAAGGCCCGGACGCGGTAAACTTGTCTTCGGCAAAAACGCAGAAAATACGGGAAAAAGAGGAGACACCATGGCAGAAGAACGCAGTGAAAGCGCAGCGGGGCTTTCCTTTAAAATGGGGGAGGCGCTGCTCAGAAACGGCGCGGAGATTTTCCGCGTGCAGGAGACCATGGAGCGCGTGGCGCGCGCCTATGGCATAGAAGAATATGACGTGTACGTGCTTTCCAACGCGATCTTTGCAAACGCGGTGGAAAACGGGGAAAAGATCGACACAAAATTAAAGTTCGTGCCCGGCTCCACCATCCATTTTGGGCGCATCGCGGGCATCAATCAGCTCTCCCGCGAGATCGTCGCGGGCAAAGTTTCGGTGGAGGAAGCCTACGCGCGTCTGCGCGAGATTCTCGCCATTCCGTATACACACCCCATTCGGCTCGATCTCGCGTGTGCCGTGGGCAGCGCGTGCTTCAGTTACCTGTTTGGCGGCACTGTGTTCGACGCCGCGGCGGCGTTCATCTGCGGCTTTGTTTTGCAGGTGTTCCTAAACGCCATCGATAGCCGCACGGCCTCCAAGTTCATCATCAATCTGGCGTCCAGCGCCGTTGTGGCGGTTTGCGCCGTGCTGCTGTTTGCCGTGGGGCTCGGCGACAGCTTAGATAAGATCATCATCGGCTCCATCATCCGTCTGGTGCCCGGCGTGGCGCTGACGACCTCTATCCGCGACTTTTTAAACGGCGATTACTTAAGCGGCACCATCCGCATGATCGACGCGTTTCTGGTCGGCGGGTGCATCGCCATCGGCATCGGTGCCGTGGTGATGATCTACATCAGCCTGACGGGAGGTGCGCCGCTCTTATGACACCGGAAGTTGTTTTCGATTGGGCCATTCAAACCGCGGTGGCGTTTGTGGCGACCATCGCGTTCGCCATCATTTTCCACACCCCGCGCGAGCAATACGTCTGCGCCGGACTTGTCGGCGCGTTCGGCTGGCTCATTTATATCGTCTATGTGTATTTTACGGGCGATGTCGTGTTTGCGTCGTTTTTCGCGGCGCTTGGGCTCACGTATCTGGCGCGCGTGTTCTCGTTTGCGCGCAAAGCGCCGCTGCCCGTGTTCCTCATCGCCGGCATTTTCCCCATTGTGCCCGGCGCGGGCATTTACTACACAGGCTATCACATTTTCATGAACAACAACGCAGAGGCGATGTCCAAGGGCGTGGAGACCATTAAGATTGCCATCGCCATTGCGCTCGGCATCGGCATCGTCGTCTCACTGCCGCGCTTTTTCTTCACACTGCGCCGGAAAGGAAGCACCACTTGAAACAGGTCACCATCGCTCAAAACGACGCCAACCAGCGCGTCGATAAATTCCTCACAAAAACATACCCCAATCTGCCGCAATCTATGCTGTATAAGGCCATCCGCAAAAAGGACATCAAGGTAAACGGCAAGCGCTGCGAGATCTCCACGCGCCTTCAAGAGGGCGACGTGCTGACGATGTACTTAAAAGACGAATTCTTCGCGCAGGCGCCGAAGGAATACGATTTCTTAAAAGCGCCGCTGAAGCTCAACATCATCTATGAAGATGAGAACATCATGATCCTCGATAAAAAGCCGGGGCTCATCGTGCACCCGGACGAGCACTATCATTTCGATTCGCTCATCGCGCGCGTGCAGCACTATCTGTACGAAAACGGCGAGTATGACCCGGAAGCGGAAAATTCCTTCGCCCCGGCGCTCATCAACCGCATAGACCGCAACACGGGCGGCATCGTCATGGCGGCTAAAAACGCCGAGACGCTGCGCATCATGAACCAAAAGGTCAAGGACCGCGAGATGGATAAGCTTTATCTCTGCGTCGTGTGCGGCGTGCCGAAGAAAAAAACGGACATCTTAACGGGCTACCTTGAGAAAAACGAAAGCCAAAACCGCGTGTATATCTCGAATAAAAAAACGCCGGAAAGCCGCAGCATCAAGACAAAATACACGGTCTTGGAGACCCGCCGCGATTTCAGCCTGCTCGAGGTGGAGCTGCTCACCGGCCGCACACACCAGATCCGTGCGCACATGGCCTCCATCGGCCACCCGCTTGCGGGCGACGGCAAGTACGGCAAAAATGTGCAGAACAAAAAGACGGGCTTCCCGTATCAGGCGCTTTATTCCTATAAGCTCATCTTCCGCTTTACGACCGACGCCGGCATGTTAAATTACCTCGACGGCCGCGAGTTCACAGCGCAGGACGTCTGGTTTCTCGATGAATTCCGTGCGTTTCCAAAGTAATTCAAATCCCAAATAAAACAGAAACGCTCCCGTTTCCCTGCGCAGTGCAGAGGAACGGGAGCGTTTCTTGTGTGTTATAAGGATCAGAGGAGTGTAATGTTAAAAGTAATTGAACGGGTTCGTGGTGCTGCCGTAATAGATGACCTCAAAGTGAAGGTGCGGGCCCGTAGAATTGCCCGTAGAGCCCACATATGCGATCGTCTGACCGGGGGAGACGGTATCGCCCACAGAGCATGCAAGGGCGCTGGCGTGCGCGTAGCGCGTGGAATAGCCGTTGCCGTGGTCAATGAACACGCAGTAGCCGTAGCTGTCCATCCAGGCGCTGTAAATGACCTTGCCGCCGTCCGCTGCAACAATTGGCTTGCCGTAAATGCCGCTGCCCGCAATGTCAATGCCGCGGTGGCCGCCGTCGCCGTAATAGCAGGTGATGTAGGTGTAACCCGGCATCGGCCACACAAAGCTGCCCGTGCCGATATACCCGACACCGCTGTCATAGGAACCGCCGGAGTTCGTGCTCGCGGCCTTCAAAGCGGCATAGTAATCTTCATACCATTTATCAATGGCCGCATCGGCTTCTTCTTTTTCTTTCGCAATGCGCTCGGCTTCCGCCTGCGCTTCGGCCTCGTTCTGCTCGGCCTCGTCTAAAAGCTTCTGGTTTTCAAGGTACAGCGCGGAAAGCTCATCACTTTTGGAATCGAGATCCTTTTTGTCGGTGCTCAGTTCCTCTTTGTCCGCGTTGATCTTTTCCACCTGCTCCTGAATGGAGGTCAGCTGCTCCTCAAGCGTGTCCAAAAGCTCGGTGTCGTGTTTTGTAACGGACTGGATGACCTCACTTTTCTGCGTGTAGTCCACAAGGCTCGTGCTGCTCAGCAAAATGGAAAGGTTAGAAGCTTCGCCCGCCATGTATAAGGCGCGCAGACGCTTTTTCAGCTTCGTGTAGTTCGCGTTGATGCTGATGCGCGTGTCGGCAATGTCCTGCTCGCCCTGTTCGATCTGGGCGTCCAGCTCGTTGATGCGCTGCACCAGAATGTCAAGCTGCTGCTGGATAATATCGATCTTCTCCTGCAGCTCGTCGCGGTAGGCGCGCTTTTGACTTACGTCATCGCGCAGCTCTTCAAGGCGCTTGTTGTTTTCCTCTTCCTGCTGCTCAAGGTCGGCAAGCTGAGATTTCAAATCCGTGATGGATTCCGCCGAAACGTTCGGCAGCTGCATCACGCCGGAATAAAAGACTAAAAGGCCTGCAAGCGTAAACGCGGTGATGCCGCGCAGAAAGCTGTGCTTACGCAACTGCGTTCTCTCCTTCGTTATTGAGATATTTGCCGATGGAAATGCTGCCGCCGAAGAGGCCGAACAGCGTACCGACAATGGCGTAGCCTGCAATGATATACGTCACATACGGGTCGATATCCACAGCGTTAAGGAACGGCACAATGTTATAGAGCGCCTGCACCGCGTACTTGTAGGCAACGAGCAGGATCGCGACAGAGATGCCGCCGGAAATGAGGCCGATGAGCATGCCCTCTACGATGAACGGGATACGCACGAAGCCGTTCGTTGCACCGACGGACTTCATGATGCTGATCTCCGTGCGGCGGGAGAACATCGTGACCTTAACGGTGTTGGAAATGATGAACAGGGAAACGATGGCGAGGATGACGATGATCGCAAGGCTTGCCACGCGCACGATCATATCAATGTTCGAAAGCTTTGTGGCAATGTCGCTGTAATCGGTGTAGTGATCCACGCCGTCAATCGCCTGTATCTGCTGTATAGTTTCGTCATATTTGGAGAGATCATGCATGGAAATTTGATAAGCGTCCGGCAGCGGGTTTTCATCGCCGTCCAAGCCCTCCAGCACAACGGCGTTTTCGCCGAGCAGGTCCATCATGTCGGCAAGGCCGTCGTCCTTCGGCACAAAGGTGCACTCACTCACGTTTTCAATGCTGCGGATCTGGTCGCCCACCTGTACGGCAGAAAGCGACGGCAGACCGTTCGTCAGGTACACCGTAATGCTGTTGTTGCCCTCAATGGAGGACATCATGGAGGTGAGGTTGACGGAAACAAGGCCTGCGCAGCCGGTCAGAAGCAGGCAGGAAATGAGCACGCCGATGGAGGCGATACTCATCGTTCTGTTTTTCCAAAGGTTTTTTACGCCTTCTTTGAGCAAATATCCGAAATTATGAAACTTCATGGGAATCTGTTACCATCCTTTCACACAGGTCAGCCGTTTGCCTGATCGTTGTTTTGCGGGGCTGTGAATTCTTTCGTTGCATACGGCTGTGCGTCGGCATCCGCCTTGGCGCGTGCTTCCTTGGCGCGGCGAATGGCCTCGCGGTCCACGGCCACGGTCTCCTGTGTGGCAACGGCCTGCGCCGCAGCCTGCTGCTCCTTAGAGATGGCAGCGGTATCGGCCACGATCTCACCGCTGTGGATCTGAATGATGCGCTTGTGGAAGTGCTTGACAAGGGAGTGCTCGTGCGTGACCATCAGCACGGTGGTGCCGCGCTCGTTAATGGCGCTGAGCAGGTCCACGATCTCGTAGGAAAGCGCCGGGTCAATGTTGCCGGTTGGCTCATCCGCGATGATCATGGAGGGGTTATTGACAAGGGCGCGCGCAAGGCCAACACGCTGGCGCTCGCCGCCGGACATTTCGGTGGGGTAGTGCTTCGCTTTGTGCTGCAAGCCCACAAGGCCCAGAATATACGGCACGCGCTTTTTAATGGCCTTCGGGGAAGCGCCCACAACGCGCATGGCAAACGCCACGTTGTCATACACGGTCATGTGGTCGATGAGGCGGAAATCCTGGAACACAAGGCCCATCTTTCTGCGCACATACGGAATTTTGCCCTTGCGGATGTGGCTGATGTCCTGCCCGTCAATGAGCACCTGACCCTCGTTCGGGCGCTCCTCACAGGTGATGAGCTTCAAAAAGGTACTTTTGCCCGCGCCGCTGGAACCGACGATAAAGACGAACTCGCCTTTTTCGACCTTCAGGTTGATGTTGTGCAGCGCTTCCGTACCGTTATTGTAAACTTTAGAAACATTGCGGAATTCGATCAAAGTGTACTCCTCCTTTGGAGATATGAATAAACTCGGCGCAGAACGCTCTGCGCGGTCATTTGCAGATTTAAACCGTGGCCGCAGCGCCGATATAAGCACTTTATACCACCTTGCTATTATACCAATAAGGCTTTTCTTTTTAATTCTAAAAAAGAATTATTCGTTATACTTTTGTAACTTTTGTAACTTCTTGTAATGAAAAATTTGCGCAGAAAGTGGCAGCGCCGCACAAAACCGGGTAAAGGCTCTGTGCGGCGCTGCATTTAGGAGTAAATAAAACGAGAAATCAAATTAGAACTTAGACGGGCTGCTGGAAAGGTACTTCTTGACCATCAGCGCCACCTTAAAGACGATGGCGTCCTCAAACTCACGCAGGTCAAGGCCGGTGATCTTCTTGATCTTCTCCAGGCGGTAAACAAGCGTATTTCTGTGGACGAACAGCTTTCTGGAGGTCTCGGAAACGTTCAGGTTGTTCTCAAAGAAGCGCTGAATGGTGAACAGCGTCTCGTGGTCAAGGGACTCAATGGAGCCGCGCTTGAAAACTTCCTTCAGGAACATTTCGCAGAGCGTGGTGGGCAGCTGATAAATCAGGCGCGCAATGCCGAGGTTGTTGTAGCTGACAATGGTCTTTTCGGTGTCGAACACCTTGCCGACCTCAAGTGCGATCTGGGCTTCCTTAAAGGAGCGCGCAAGATCTTTGATGCTGTCCACAACGGTGCCGATGCCCACAACACAGTGGGTGTAAAACTCGCTCGAAAGCGTATCCACAATGGAACCGGCAAGCTTATCGATGTCGCGCGGGTCGATGTTGGAGCGGATCTCCTTTACAAGCGCAATGTCCGTCTCATTGATGTTGATGACGAAGTCCTTATTCTTGTCCGGGAACAGATTCTGCACCACGTCGTACGCGGAAACATCGGTTTGGTTCGTCACTTTGATGAGCATGCAGACGCGGCTGACATCAGAGTTGAAGCGCAGCTCGCGGCTCTTCAGATAAATGTCGCCGGGCAGGATGTTATCGAGGATAACGTTCTTGATGAAGTTGCTGCGGTCATACTTTTCATCGTAATACTGCTTGATGCTGTTCAGAGAAACAGCCAGCAGGCCGACATATTTTGCAGCTTCCGGGTCGTTGCCGGAGACGAACACTGCGTATTCCGGGCGCGGGCGGCTGCCGAAGGATTTATATGTGTAGTTTCCGGAAACAAATGCAGCCTGAGATGCAATGTCTTCCGCCGTTACGGATTCCGTTACTTCGCCAATCTTGCCGAGCTCGCTGCACGCGATAATCACGGAGGACTCGTCGATGACGCCGATCGTGCGGTCAATGGAATCACGCATCTGATGAATGACGCCCTGAAACAGTCTATTGGACATGATTTCCTCTTTTCTCCGTCGTTTCAAATTCAGCCCTGCGCGGTTTTCGACGGCTCCCGCACAGTTATCCATTCTCTATGTTATCTATATTACAGAATTAAAACCGATTTTTCAAGTCTTTTTGAGTATTTTTTTTGAGAGTTCGTAAATCTGCACAAACCGAAAAACTCTTTTTTGCTCTGTAAGCAATTTAGACCCCATATAGCGACTAAAAACAGGAGCGGCACAGGAAAAACGCCCGTGCCGCCCGAAATTGCGATGCTCTTTACTTTAAGTATTCGGTGAAAACATAGCCTGTGCGGCTGCCGTAGCTCACCTTGTACCACTCGCTTGTGGTCTTTTCCAAAACCGTCACGCTTGCGCCCTCCGGGATGACCGTCAGCACATTTGTGTCCGTGCCGGTGCCGGAACGCAAATTAAGATACGCCGTGGTGCGCATCGTATCGGAAGAAGCGGAGCTGTCCGTGCTGCCGGAATTGCTACCGTTCATTGTGATATATTCGCTGAACATATAGCCGCTCTTGCCGTTCACGGTCACGCCGTACCAGTCGCTCACGCTTGTGTCCGTCACGGTGATGGCCGTACCGTTTGCGATAACGCCGAGGGAGCGGTAGTTTGTGCCGCGGCCTTCGCGCAGGTGTACGTCTTCGTTCGTCTGTGCGGAAGCGGAGCCGTCTGTGCTGCCGGAAGACGTGTTGTTATCGGAGCTACCCGTGCCGGTCAGCTTGATGTATTCGCTGTACATGTAGCCGCTTTTGCCGTTTACGGTCACGGCATACCACACGTCGCTTTTATCCGTTACGGTAATGGCCGTGCCGCCCGGAATCACGCCGAGTGAACTGTAATTCGTGCCCTTGCCGCTGCGCAGGTGCACGCCGGTGGTCGTCTTTGCGGCCTCGCCGTTCGTGCCCGTGTTGGAATTATCGGAGCTGCCGGAGTCGGAAGAATCATCCTCGTTCACCGTGCCGGTCACGTTTAGATATTCGGAGAAAACGTAGCCCTTCTGACCGGAAGCAGTTGTCACGGCATACCATTCGCTGTTCTTCGTGCTTGTCACGTTCACTTTTGTACCCTCTGCCAGCACCGTAATGGTGTCATAGCTAAGGCCCGGGCCCTTGCGCAGGCGCACACCGGCAGTCGTCTTCGCGTTGAATGCGGAGTCTGCTTCGGAGAAGCTGCCGTTTGCGGAAGACGGCGTTTTGTCGGAAACACCGTCGCTGCCGAAGGTATACGTCACACCGTTGATGGTGCGGGTGGTGTTGATGACATATTCGCCGTTTTCATAATAGAAATAGTCGCCGTCAAACTTATACCAGCCTGTCGTGGGGTATGTAATGCTGCCAAGCTTGTGCCATTGCAGCCAACCATGGCCCGGAATGGATTCGTAGCGCATATTAACGCCCCATGTGCTGTTGTCCACCACCATGCCGTTGCCGACGTACACGCCCACGTGGTCATAGTTCGCAATGGTCACAATCAGGCCGTGCGTGCGCGGGATCGTATCGATAGGGCCGGATTCCACCGCGTCGTTTGCCTGCGCTGTAACGGTGCGGGGATAGTTCCAGTTCGGCTGAATGTTGCTGTTATCATCTACCCAGCAGAAGTAAGAATAAATAAGACCGCTGCAATCCGAGGCACGCACACCGTTCGAGTTGAAGTTGCCGTAAGCGCCGTAAGAATACTGCCAACCGTCGCGATAGGCTTTTAAAGCGTGCTCCGCAAGGCCGATGGACGTCAGCTCCGCGGAAGCCGCGCTGACGGTCGTGCCGGTGTTCGGCAGTACAGTGCTGCATATCAAAATAAGCGCGGCAAGCAAAAAGACCGCAGCCGTTCGGGAAAGCTTTTTCACGTTCTGCATTGTTGTGTTCCTCCGTTCGTCATTACATTATATAAACGTATAAGCGTGTGTTCACGGCGGACGGTCCGCCGCAAAGATGTGGGCAATAGTTATTACAAATCGGTAACATTGTATCACAAAGATTACAAAAATGCAACCCCTATTCGTTTTCACGTGCAAAGGAACTTATACTATCTGTATACAACATCGAAAACGCAGTATGTTTCACGCTGTGAAATGTTATAAGACCGCCGGGTTTTCCACAAATCACTCACCCTGTGGGGGAAAGTTGAGTGTATCCGCAAAAACCGCGGAATCCGCCGCCGAAACGCCCGGAAACCTTGACAAAATCCCGTGAAAATGCAATAATATTAAGTCAATAGAATGTCATCAAATACACTATTTATAAACACACTTGTGTTTTGATAAACTGGAGGGAGAAAACGTGTCTAAAGAGCTTGCTAAGGCTTACGAGCCGAAAGAAGTTGAAGACCGGATCTATGACTTCTGGATGAAGGGCAAATACTTTCATGCAGAGGTAGATCCCAAAAAGAAGCCGTACACCATCGTCATTCCGCCCCCGAACATCACGGGTCAGTTGCACCTTGGCCACGCCATGGATGAAACGCTGCAGGATACGCTCATTCGCTGGCGCAGAATGCAGGGCTATTCCGCCCTGTGGCTGCCGGGCACCGACCACGCTTCCATCGCAACGGAAGCGAAGATCGTAGAGGCCATGCGCAAAGAGGGCATCACAAAGGAAGAGATCGGCCGCGAAAAGTTCCTGGAGCGCGCTTGGGCGTGGAAGGATCAGTACGGCGGCAGAATTGTCGAGCAGCTCAAAAAGCTCGGCTCCTCCTGCGACTGGGACCGCCTGCGCTTCACGATGGACGAGGGCTGCAACAAGGCTGTCAACCACGTTTTTAAGAAGTTGTATGATAAGGGCCTCATCTACCGCGGCGAGCGCATCATCAACTGGTGCCCGCACTGCAAGACCTCCATTTCCGACGCCGAGGTCGTGTTTGAGGAAAAGGAAGGCTCCTTCTGGCACCTGCGTTACCCGCTGAGCGACGGCTCCGGCTACATTGAGCTCGCGACCACCCGCCCGGAGACCATGCTGGGCGATACCGCCGTGGCCGTGCACCCGGACGATGAGCGCTACAAGGCACTCGTCGGCAAAACGGTCATCCTGCCGCTCGTCAACAAAGAAATTCCGATCATTGCCGATAGCTACGTCGAGCAGGACTTCGGTACCGGCGTTGTAAAGATCACTCCGGCACATGACCCGAACGACTTTGAAGTGGGCCTGCGCCACAACCTGCCCGTCATCAACGTCATGGATGACGGCGGCGTCATCAACGAAAACGGCGGCAAATACGCCGGTATGCCGGCACTCGAGGCCAGAAAGCAGATCGTCAAGGACCTCGACGAAGCAGGCTTCCTCATCAAGATCGAGCCGATCAAGCACAACGTCGGCACCTGCTACCGCTGCGGCACTGTCGTAGAGCCGCGCGTTTCCACGCAGTGGTTCGTCAAGATGGAGCCCCTTGCAAAGCCGGCCATCGATGCCGTTAAGGACGGCGAGATCCGCTTCATCCCGGACCGCATGGATAAGATCTATTACAACTGGATGGAAAACATCAAAGACTGGTGCATCTCCCGTCAGCTGTGGTGGGGCCACCAGATCCCGGCATGGTACTGCGATTGCGGCGAGACCATCGTTTCCGAGACCGTGCCCACCGTCTGCCCGAAGTGCGGCGGCACGCACCTGACCCGCGACCCCGATACGCTCGATACGTGGTTCTCTTCCGCGCTGTGGCCGTTCTCCACGCTCGGCTGGCCGGATAACACCGAAGAGCTCAAATATTTCTACCCGACGAACACGCTCGTCACGGGTTACGACATCATCTTCTTCTGGGTGGCGCGCATGATCTTCTCGGGCCTCGAGCACATGGGCGAAGTGCCGTTCAACACGGTGTTCTTTCATGGTCTCATCCGCGACGCACAGGGCAGAAAGATGAGTAAATCCCTCGGCAACGGCGTCGATCCGCTCGACGTCATCAGCGTCTACGGTGCAGACGCCCTGCGCTTTACGCTCGTTACGGGCAACAGCCCCGGAAACGACCTGCGCTTCTCCGAGGAAAAGGTCAGCGCTTCCAGAAACTTCGCAAATAAGATCTGGAACGCCGCGCGCTTCATCCTCATGAATATCGAAGGCAAGGACATCGACTGCGCCCTGCCGAAGAAGCTTTACACAAGCGACAAGTGGATTTTGAACCGCTTCAACAACGTCACGGCAGCCGTCACCGAAAACCTCGAGAAGTTCGAGCTCGGCATGGCAGTCAGCAAGCTCTATGACTTCATTTGGGATGATTTCTGCGATTGGTACATCGAACTCGCAAAGATCCGCATGAACGGTGCGGACGAAGAGAGCGCAGACAGCGCCCGCCGTGTCCTCGTCTGGACGATGAGCAACACCTTGAAGCTCCTGCATCCGTTTATGCCGTACATCACGGAAGAGATCTGGCAGACGCTGCCGCATGACGGCGAAGCCCTCATCATCGCAAAGTGGCCGGAGTACGACGAAGCCCTCTCCTTCCCGCAGGAAGCCAAGGACCTCGAAAACGTCATGGCGCTCATCCGTGCTATCCGTACCCGCCGCAACGAGATGAACGTGCCGCCGTCGAAGAAAGCGCACATCTATGTCGATACCGCGCATCCGGCGCCGTATGAGGAAGCAAGCGAATTCATCGCGCGCCTCGCCTACGGCTCCAAGGTCGAGATCGGCACGGGCTTTGACGTACAGGGGGCCGTAACGGCTGTGACCGACGACGCAAAGGCGTTGTTGCCGATGGACGATCTTGTCGATAAGGCAGCGGAGACCGCACGTCTCAACAAGGAGCTTGCAAACGCACAGAAGCAGCTCGATACCGTCAAGGCGAAGCTTGCAAATGAAAAATTCACCTCCAAAGCGCCGCAGAATGTCATCGACGGCGTAAAGGCAAACGGCGAAAAGCTGGAAGCAAAGATCAAACTGATCCTCGAAACATTGGAGAGCTATCAATAATGACCTACGAAGAAGCACTGCAAAAGATCAATTCCCGGCTGCGCTTCGGCATCAAGCCGGGGCTGGAGCGCATTGAAGCGCTTTGCAAAAAGCTCGGCGATCCGCAGAAGAAGCCGCGTTTTGTCCACGTAGCCGGCACGAATGGCAAGGGCACCACCTGCACGCTCATCGCGAGCGTGCTTACGGCGGCAGGCTACCGCACGGGCCTCTACACGTCCCCGTATGTGCTCGATTTCCGCGAGCGCTTTCGCATCGACGGCGAAATGATCCCCGAGGCGGAGCTCATCGAAGAAGTAAAGCGCGTGTCGCCCGTTGCGGACGAGCTTGAAGCCGCAGGCGATACCGTCACGGAGTTCGAGTTCATCACCGCGCTCGCGTTCGATTGGTTCGCGCAGCGAGACTGCGATTTTGTCGTGCTCGAGGTCGGTCTTGGCGGCCGATTTGACGCGACGAATGTCATCGATACGCCGGAAGCTGCGGCCATTGCCTCCATCTCGCTGGACCACACCGCCATTTTAGGCGACACCTATGCGAAGATCGCGTTCGAGAAAGCGGGCATCATCAAAAACGGCGGCGACGTCGTGCTGTACCCCGTGCAGGATCCGTCTGTTTTCGAGACAATCGAGACCGCGTGCAGAGAGCGAAACGCACATCTGCATATCCCGGATGAAAAGAACATGCAGGTAAACGGCACTTCGCTTGCGGGTACCGAGCTCACATGGCACGGCCTGTCGCTCACGCTGCCGTTTACGGGCGCGCATCAGGTGCACAACGCCGCCACGGCGCTCACCGTGCTCGACGTCCTGCGCGAAAAGCACGTGAATATCACCGATGCAGCGCTGCAAAAGGGGTTTGCCTCGGCGTATATCCCGGCGCGTATGGAGATTTTATCCCAAAAGCCGCTCGTGCTTTTAGATGGCGGCCACAACCCCGGCTGTGCCTCTGCGTTGCATGAAGTGCTCAAAACACATCTTTCCGGCCGTCATATCACAGCCATTATGGGCATGATGGCGGATAAGGACAGCATGCGCTATCTGGAGCTGACCGCGCCGCACTTTGAGAGAATTATCACGGTGCAGCCGCAAAACCCGCGCTCTTTATCGGCGGAAGCTCTCGCGGACGAGGCAAAGTACTTCTGCAAAGACGTGCAGCCTGCGCAGAGCATGAAAGACGCGATAGAAAAAGCGACCGTTTCAGGCGACGAAGTGCTCGTCATCTGTGGTTCATTCTTCTTAGCATCTGAAATTCGCGACCTCGCCATCGAAAAATACAAGGCGTAACACAAATTTAATCTGCCGACACACTGCGGCAAAAAATACGGACAGGTTCCTTTAGAATTTTCTAAGGAGCCTGTCCTTTTTGTTATTATTTAAATTTCAAACGGACATTTCGGGCCTTAAAGGAGCGAACACGATGAATTTGCGAATTGAATTAAAAGGCGGTGCGATGACGGCCTCCATGCGCGGCGAGCTTGACCACCACACTGCCGGTGAAATGCGGGAGCAGATCGACAGCACGGCGAAAAAAGTGCGCCCGCAAAAGCTGATTTTAGATTTTAAAGAGGTACCGTTTATGGATTCCTCCGGCATCGGGCTGATTCTCGGCCGTGTCCGCACGGCGGCACTGTGGGGCGGGCACGTCACCGTACGCGGATTGTCACCGCAGTTAAAGAAAATGGCGGAGCTTTCCGGCGTCTCCGCGCTCGCGGTGCTGGAAGACGCCGGGAAAGGAGCGAAAACATGAAACAGATCATCAACCGCATGGAGCTGCGCTTCCCGTCCGGCTCCGTCAACGAAAGCTTTGCGCGCGGCGCGGTCTCCGCGTTCGTCCTGTGCCTTGACCCCCTCGTCACAGACTTAAACGATTTAAAGACCGCCGTCAGCGAAGCCGTGACGAACGCCATCGTCCACGGCTACCGCGATACCATCGGCACCGTGTACATAACGGCTGTAATCTACGCGGACGGCACCGTGCAGGTCAAGGTGCGCGACCGCGGCTGCGGCATCCCGAATATCGAAAAAGCCATGGAGCCGTTGTTTACCACCGGGGGAGAGGAGCGTGCGGGGCTTGGCTTTGCCGTGATGCAAAGCTTCTGCGACAGCGTGCGTGTCATTTCAAAGCCTCAAAAAGGCACCACCGTGACGCTCACAAAACGGTTTGAGCGCAAGCCGAATGGAGAATAAAGACTTTGCCGAGCGCAACGTGGGGCTTGTGCGCGCGCTTGTGCCGCGTTTTCTCGGGCGCGGCATCGAATACGACGACCTCTTTCAGGCGGGCTGCGAGGGACTCATCAAAGCCGCCGCACACTTTGACCCCGACCGCGGCTATAAGTTTTCCACATACGCCGTGCCTGTCATTTTAGGCGAAATGCGCCGCCTGTTCCGCGAGGGCGGCACGGTAAAGGTCTCGCGCGGGCTGAAAGAGCTTTCCATGAAAGCGGTACACCTATCCGAACAGATCGAAACGGAGACCGGCAAAGCGCCGAGTGTGTCCGTTCTTGCGGAAAAGCTCGGTGTTCCCGAAGAAAAGTGCGCGGAAGCCTTAAACGCCGCCGCACAGCCCGTTTCCCTCACCGGCGACGACGAAAACAACGAGACGGACATTCCCGTCGATGCACCGGAAGAAAAAATCACCGATCACCTCGCCTTGCAGCAAATACTAAAGGCGCTGCCCGAGGAGGACCAGCGCCTTATCTACTATCGCTATTTTAAAAATCAGACCCAAACGGAAACGGCCAAAAGGCTCGGCACCACACAGGTGCAAATCAGCCGTCGAGAGAAAAAATTACTCCTCCGTCTGCGTGGTCTGCTGTTGTGAGGTTGTTTCCGCGCCCGCCAAAACGGTGCGCGTGTTCTTTAAGAAGTTGTAGTCGCTCAGCAGCATAGCGTAATACGCCAAATTCACAACGCCCTGGCGCTCCCAACGGTGGCATTCGCGCAGAACGCCCTCGCGCTGAAAGCCGGATTTCTCCAAAATGCGCTGCTTGTCAATGTCCGCATCTAAGCAAACGGACTGCACGCGGTTCACGCGTGCCATCTCAAACAGGTAGCGGCACAGCGCGCCCATGGCTTCTGCCGGATATTCCGTGCCCACACAGCGGCGGCCGAACAAAAAGCGCAGCTGCACCATGTTCATGCCCTTGTCCGCACCGCCGATCTCGATCCACCCGATGAGGTGCGCGAGGTCGGTGTTTGCATATACGCCGAGCGTTACGGTGCGCTTTGCGGCAAACTGCGCGTTTGCATCCTGAATTTTATATTCCGCCTGCACGCGCTCCTTGGCGGGCGCTTCATATTCGTAGCGGTACAGTTCTTCGTCCTGCATAATCTCCCACAGCGCGTCGCCGTCCGCAAAGCCAAGGCGGCTCAGCGTCACGTTTGCACTGGTGAGAAACGGGCAGCTCTCAAAAAGCAATTCGGTTCTCATTTCGGTTTCTCCCATCCCTCATAATATCGTAAGCGGAAGCGGCGTCTTAAACCAGCGCCGGCAGCTCCGCAATATCGTAAATCTTCGGCACGTTTTCCACATTGCCAAAGCCGTAAGCGGCGAAAATAAACGGCACGCCCGCCTGTGTCGCGGAGTTATAATCCCACACCGTGTCGCCCACGTATACCGGGGCTTTCAAGTGATTGTGCTCCACGACCAGCGCGATGTTGTCTGCCTTCGGCTTACCTGTGCTGCCCATGCACTCATAGTCCGTAAAATACTGCGCCATGTTGTGCGCCTTCAAAAACGCCTGAATATACCCGTTGTCGCAGTTGCTCACAATGCACAGCGTGTGCGTTTCGGAAAGCTTTTTCAGTGTCTCGTGCATATGCGGGTACAGCTTTGCGCCGTGCTCTGCAAGATATTCACATTCCAACTTGAAATCCTCGTTAAAGACCTGCATTCGGCGCTCGTAAGAAAGGTACGGGAACAGCTTCTCCGCCAGATCGTCCATACCGAGGCCCATCACGCCTGCGTATTCCTCTTTTGTGGGCAGGTGCGTCACGTCCGGCTGTGTCTTTAAATATTCGAGCAGCACCAGATGTCCTTCCTCCACGGCGTCCCACAGGGTGCCGTCCAGGTCAAAAATAATGCCATCGTATTTCATCGGAAATCTTTCTCCTTTATATATAATAGTATAGGGGAGAGGGCGCTCAGCCCTCCAAATGGTTCAGATCATACGGCGTTTGCTGATAAACGTAGTAGTTCAGCCAGTTTGCAACAAGCAGATGTGCGTTGCTGCGCCACGTAAACGGGGGTGTCTTCTGGTCGTCGTCATCCGGGAAATAATTGTACGGCACTTTGGGGTTCAAACCCTTATTGATGTCGCGGAAGTATTCCTTCGCCAGCGTGTCGCGGTCATATTCCGCGTGGCCCGTCACAAAGAACTTGCGCCCGCTCTTTTCGGCGACGATATGCACGCCCGCAAGGTCGGAGAGCGAAAGTACAATGAGCTCATCGTGCTTTTTGATGTCGTCAAAGTAAACCTCCGTGTAGCGCGAGTGCGGCGCAAAGTAATTATCGTCAAAGCCGCGCATCAAGGGGTGATACGGGTTCAAGACATGGTGATTGTAAATGCCGGAGAGCTTTTCCTTCATCAAATGCTTCTGAATGCCATAATGGTAGTAAAGACCGGCCTGCGCGCCCCAGCAGATATAGAGAACGGAATACACATGCGTTTTGCTCCATTCCATAATGGCACACATCTCATCCCAGTAGTCCACTTCCTCAAACGGCATCTTTTCCACCGGCGCGCCCGTAATGATGAGACCGTCAAAGCGCTGGTCCTTCACGTCGTTAAAGGTCTTATAGAATGTATTCAGATGATAAGAGCTCGTGTTGCGGCTGACATGCGATGCCATGTGCAGCAACTCAACGTCCACCTGCAGCGGCGTGTTGCCCAGCAAACGCAAAAGCTGCGTCTCGGTCTCGATCTTTGTCGGCATCAAATTAAGTATCGCAATCTTTAAAGGGCGAATGTCCTGCAAAGCGGCACGCTCGTGCGTCATCACAAAGATGTTTTCGGACTCCAAAACCTCAATGGCGGGCAAATCCGCCTGTATACGAATAGGCATTGCTTTTTTTACCTCCGTCATATATACTATTATATAGGGCACAGGGGCCCGATACGTTTCAGTATAGCATACTTTGTCCCTCTGTAAAAGAGAGTAAAAGCGGTTTGAAGCGATTTTTTTCAAAGTTTTTTCAAAAGTTTTTCGGACTTTTTTCAGAAAAAAACGAAAAACGCAAAAGAAAAGGCGAAAGCGGCGATTTTGTTTACACTGTATGTTGTTGATTTTGTGCAAGCAAAACACAATATATGTACACGAGAAAGAAAATCGAAAAAAACTTAAAAAAAACGAAAAAAAGTGTTGACAAAAGGGGTTGTACGTGGTATTATAGTCAAGCGCTCGAGAGAGACGGCAAAAAACTGAAAGCG